>CAJYBL010000062.1 GCA_913064995.1 uncultured Alphaproteobacteria bacterium | reverse complement strand
GGCGGGATTATTGAGCGTCGCCAGCCAATTTATTGGCACTATGGAAAATGCGGCAAAAATTTTAGAGGAAATTGCCAATGACCCCAACGGCCAGAATGCAGCCTGCCAGCGCATCGTCCAACAACATCTTGACAGCGGCAATCACATGCCCGGCTTTGGGCATCACCTTCATCGCCCTGATGATCCGCGAACGCCAAAATTATTTGAAATCGCTATGGCACATGATGAAATTGACAAACACCCAATTGTGATGATGCAAATGCTTGGCCAACATGTTGACCAGATCTATGGCAAACATCTGACAATCAATGCGACCGGTGCCACCGCGGCGTTATTGATGGGCGCAGCGGTTCCAGTGCGGATTATGCGCGGCTTTGCGGTGATTTCACGCGCCGCCGGATTGGTGGCTCATATCATGGAAGAACAGCAAAACCCAACTGGACGCCACATATGGGACCTTGTCGATAATAATATCCCCTATACCGGCAATGCTCTGATCAAACCCGCCCCTTGAAGCATCCTCCAAAATCGACAGGGAAGTCGCAAAAAAGCTGCTTCATCTGCCTATCCCTAAAAGACTGTCCGATGGCTGATTGCACTAAATGCCTTCAAGCGCCGTCATATGCTGGCATACGCTTTGCCCAAGCGCGTTGAGATCGTAGCCACCTTCAAGCAGGCTAACTACCCGCACTGCGCCGCTATGCTCAGCCGCTTCATTTGCGGCATCAATAATATCGTTTGTCAAAATGCCAAAATCATCGCTTGTCATCTGCAGCCCGCCGAGAGGATCTGCCTCATGCGCGTCAAAACCAGCCGAAATGATAATCAGATCAGGTTTAGCCGCAACAACCGATGGCAATAAATCATCACGCCAGCCAGACCGGATACTGCTGCCGCCAGTGCCATAAGCCAATGGCAGATTAAAAATATTCTGATAGGCACCTGTTTCATCATAAGCTCCAGTACCCGGGAAAAGCGGCATTTGATGAGATGATGCATAAAATAGGCTTCCATCATTCCAGAAACTGGCTTGTGTTCCATTGCCGTGATGAACATCAAAATCAATAACGGCAATCCGGCTCAATCCCCATTTTTGTTGGGCATGACGCGCCGCGATTGCCGCGCTGGAAAACAGACAGAATCCCATGGCCTGCTCAGGTTCGGCATGGTGACCCGGCGGGCGCATCAGGCTAAAAGCGGTGTTGGCCTTGTTTTCCATCACCATATCAACGGCAAGACAAGCCCCACCAACCGCACGCGATGCACATTCATAGCCGCGCTTGCTGGCCCATGTATCGGCATCAAGCGGCGCTGGTTCATCGGCATCACTGGTTACGTCAAACACCATATCAAGATAGGATTCACTGTGCACCAGCTCAAGCTGGGATCGTTCGGCAAGCGGCGCTGTGGCACGTTGCCATGATTGATAACTATCGCCAATATGATCAAGAATCGACGCATATCTTTCCGGCCGTTCGGGATGGCCACCCGGTACGTCATGGCGGGCTGATATATCATGGGTGATCAAGGCAGGTTTCATCATTTTTTCCTTAATATGCGCTTAGCCCTAAAATGGCGGATGCGGCTTTTGGCTTTGACAACAAATCCTAGCATAGATTTACGCGATGGTAATGCCCCAAGGCCATAACGGCAAATGGCGACAAAGCGATGGGCAATCATCTAAAATACTGATTTCTTTGTTTGCTTTTCCTTGAAAATCAGCCGCAAAGCGCTTAAATCGAGAACGCATCGTGATATCAAGGGAGCAACGCATGACTGTTCAAACATTCAATTTTGAAGCCGATACCGGAAAAATTCTGAGCATCGTGATCAATTCACTTTATTCACAAAAAGAAATCTTCCTTCGCGAGCTGATTTCAAATGCTTCAGACGCGATTAATAAACGCAAATTTGACATTATGACGGCTGGCAATGCCGCCGACACCTTTGATGGCAAGATCGCCATTGCCGTCAATAAAAAGGACAAAACTATCACCTTGTCAGACAACGGCATTGGCCTGTCATCAGATGAAATGGTTGAAACGCTTGGCACCATTGCCAGCTCGGGAACCAAAGCCTTTATCGAAGCGGCTAAAAGCACAAAAGATTCCGATGATGTGAGTGACCAGCTTATCGGGCAATTCGGCGTTGGATTCTATTCCGCCTTTATGGTTGCCAACCAAGTTGAAGTTTTGTCAAAAAAGCATGGTGCCAAAACCGCCAGCCTATGGGCAAGCGATGGTCAGGGCGGCTTTACCATCACCGATGCAAGCCGCGATGAAACCGGAACAAGCGTTATTCTTCATCTTCGCAAAGAAGCCAAAGAATATCTTGAACAGGAGCGCATCACGCATCTTGTCAAAAAATATTCAGATCATATTGCCCAGCCTATTTTCTGGATCGGCAAGGATGATGCCGCCGAACAGCTAAATTCATCAGCCGCCCTGTGGACCCGCTCGGCAAAAGATATTTCCGAAGACGAATATACGTCATTTTACAATGCGGTGGCGTCATCTTATGACAAACCCTTTATTACGCTTCACAACAAAACCGAGGGCGCGGTTGAATTTACCAACCTGCTTTTCATTCCGTCATCAGCGCCGTTCGACCTGTATGATCCCGAGCGCAAATCAAAGCTGCATCTCTATGTAAACCGCGTTTTTATTACCGATGATTATGAAGGGCTTGTACCAAAATGGATGCGGTTCTTACGTGGCATTATCGACACGCCGGATGTTGATTTGAATGTCAGCCGTGAAATGTTGCAGCAAAACCCAGCTGTCACCAAAATCAGCAAGGCCGTTGTTAAACGGGTTCTATCCGAGCTGAAAAAAGCATTGGGCAAGCGGCGTGACGAATATGCCACCTTCTGGGAAGGGCTTGGTAAGGTTCTAAAAGAAGGGCTTTATGAGGATCAGGCCAATAGCGAAAAGCTTCTTGAAATCTGCCTGTTCCGGTCAACCAAGGCGGACAAGCTGATCACGCTTCAGGATTATATCGATGATTTCGCCGAAAATCAGGAGGTCATTTATTACCTGTCATCCGATGACGCCGATCGGGCGCGGCTAAGCCCACACCTTGAATCCTTTCAGGCCAAGAATATTGACGTTCTGTTGCTTACCGATCCGATTGATGATTTCTGGCTGTCCAATATCCAGCAATTTGCGGGCAAGAATTTCCAATCAATCACCCGCGGCGAAGTTGATATTTCCAAAGTTGGCGAAGCCACATCAAAAGATGATCAGCCAGAAGAGATTTTGTCCGATCAATTTGTTGCCAAGATCAAACATGTTCTTGACGGCAATGTCGCCAATGTCCGCAGCTCGGCAAATATGGAAACCAGCCTTGCCCGCCTTGTTGCCGATGACAATGGCATGGATCAGCAGATGGAGCGCATGATGCGCATGCATAATCCTGATTTCAAAGGCATGCCAAAAGTGCTGGAAGTGAATGCCAAACATCCATTGATCAAATCACTGAATGCTAAGCTGGAAGCAGGCGAATTTGAAGGATCAGATGATTTTGCCAAGCTAATTTTAGACAGCGCGCTTGTCGCCGAAGGCGAGGCTATCATTGATCCGCGCGACTTTGCCAAACGCCTGTCCGACGTCATGCAAAAGGCGCTCGCCAACTAACCACATAACAACCGGTCCGTTATTATCTGGCGGGCCGGTCAAACAAATCCAATTTGAATCTGCTTTGCGTTTGTTTGGCGACTGACAACTAGCCCGACCGGCAATGGCAGCTATTGAACCGTCATTTTGCGTATATCAAGTCTGCCAACAATTGTTCCAATCCAGCTATCCACCTCAACTCGAACAGGCACTATCTGGCCCTGCAACGGGCGGCCAAAAAACATTTTGATCCGGTCATCATCATCTTTATCGTCTGAGCGCCATTTTGAGTCGATTTGATGGCCACCAATTGGCTCAAATTCCAAACTGCAAATCAGCGCGTCTCCGACAAATTCACCCGGCCGTGTTTCGGTTAAATCAGTGGTGCCAAGTGTTTTGAAATGTAGGCGGTTTCGCCGCCGTCCATCATAAATTTCATAACTTTCGGTGCACTCACTCGTGGTTTCGATATGGCGAATAAGGCGAAGAACGGCACTGTAGGGATCTAGAACATTCACCCGCATCTGCGCCGTCAACGGATAGACTTCGCCGAGGTCAAGTTCGGGCATTCGCGATTCAGTGCTGACATTTGAATCATCATCCCATGCCACACGGCTTTGTAGCGTTTTACGCCCAGAAACCCGTTCCATAAACAAGGTTTTAGGCGTCCATCCAGCATCTTTTAATACCAGATCAGCGTTGGCGCGGCTTTGAAAGCTACTAAAAAAAGCAATAAAGCCATCGCTGTCAACGTTGGCGGAAATGCGGGCATCATTTTCGCCAAACTGATAATCAAGATGGCTTTTGGCAAGTAGAATATTGCCCCAGCTAACAGTATAAACCAATCTTGTTGACTGATAGGATGCTGAAGCTGCGCTCGCGCAAAGAGTGAATAAAACCGCTAGGAAAAGCCTATGCATAAACCATTCTCCAAAAAAGACAGGTCATCTTACCTCTGATTTAGATATTCAACCAGACTTCTTCAAGATCATGCATAACGGGCATGCCATCATGCCGCTTCAAATGAAAAAAGCCGGTCTAATGACCGGCTTTCCTGCGTTAGTGATAGGTGCGCCTTATGAAAACATATCGGTGGTGATACCATTGTACCAACCAATCGATTCTTCATAGGTGGTTTTGCGAACATCGGCACTTTCGCCGCTTTGCGATACAAATTTATCAACCACATCAATCTTTTCTGACCCGGCTTTGTAATTCGCACCAACCTTAATCCCATCATTTGTCGCAATCAGGCTCCAACAGGTATTGGCAAAACGTGGTTTGTAAACACGGCTTCCCGTCAACTCGCCACGGATTGCATTGGCGGCTACCTTAGCCTGACTATTTGCCGAAAATCCTGATTTTGGCATTGATGATGCGACTGACGCATCACCAAGCACGTGGATGTTTGGATCAGCCTTTGACGCCATTGTTGCTGGAATGATTGGCGCCCAATCACCGTCAGTAACACCTGCTGCCGTTGCGATTGATCCTGCTCGCTGTGCTGGCACTACGCATGCAGCATCAGCTTTAAACGTATCAAGATCAGTAACAATTTCCATGGTTTCATGGTTGACCGACTTGATACCCCCATGAGCATCTGGGCCGAGCCACTCGATCATTCCAGGATAATGTTTTTCCCACCCAGCCATGAAAAGTCCCATTTTTGAGAATTTTTCTTTAGGGTCCAGAACAATAATCTTCGCAGTTGGATTGCGTTCTTTCAATAGATGAGCAATCATCGAAGCGCGCTCATACGGTCCTGGTGGACACCGATACGGGTTTGGCGGAGGCACCATAACAAAAGTACCACCTTTTTTCATGGTGAGAACTTGATTGCGAATTTGTTGAGCTTGCGTTCCAGATGTCCAGCCATGTGGCATACGCCCTTGAGCCTGAGGCGAGTAACCCGCGATACTATCATATTTCAACGCGATCCCTGGTGAAAGGACAAGCTTGTCGTATGACAGTTTTCCTCCTGACGCCAAGTTGACTGTTTTCGCAGCACCGTCCACTGATGCAGCCCACTCGTGAACAACGTTGATACGATTATTTACCGCCAACCCATAATAATTATGACCGATCGACCCATATTTGCGGAAGCCTCCGATATAAAGATTTGAATAAAAGCAAGTGTAATAACGCTTTGATGCTTCAACCAAAGTAACATCAAGCGCGCCTTTGGAATCCTTTGCTAGATAACGAGCTGCAGTTGCACCACCAGCGCCACCGCCAATTACAACAACTTTTGGAACCGCGCCAAAAGCCAATGACGGCATTGCAAGCCCAAGAGCCGATGTCCCGAACAAGCCGCCAAAGCCGCGTCGTGAAATCAAAGTCATGAAAACCTCCCCTGTTGTTTATCATTTATAATTTCGGGTCACGGCGCAGTACAAAACTAGCCACACCCCTTCCCTTATATAGAGAAAACCATTTTAATTACTAAAATACAACTAAACACTTATATATGTGATATCAGACGCTATACCTGCGTCAGCATGATTATTATTCAGGCAGCGATGAAAAATAAGCCGCAAGCGATATGATTTGTTCATCATCAAGCCTGCCAGCTATCATCTGCATGACCTTATTATCTAGTTCTTTGCTGCGATAAGCCTTAATGATGGCCACAAATGTTTTGGCTTCGATACCATTAATCTGCGGAATGCCCTTGCCTGACTTTTGATGACAGGCCGCACATTCGCCTGCCAGATATTCACCATAGCCAAGATCGGCTTTGGCAATTTGATCGGCAAGATCAGCTTGTGCCGCAGCATTTGAAATGGCACCAAACATCATGGCAAGCGCCAAAGCCCAAAGCCTGACCTGCCCCGCGATATGCGGTCGCAAATTGATTTGTTCCATTACCCAAACCCTATAAAATTAAAATTTAATATATGGATTTAAATATATAAATCGAACCGTGGCAAGCAAGCACCACGATATGACGAAACGGTTTTACCGATCTTTCGGCCTAGATATTGAGAAATGAACAAAATTAGGCAATAGTGGGCGTTGTGTAACGCAGACGCAGTGCCGGTGCCGCCCCGTTCGGCCAAAGGTCCAGAATGCAGATTGTGCGGCAAAATTACTTGGTACAGGCCGAACCACTGAACCGAAACATCGCCGTGATAGGGGCGTTGTCAAAAAGGAAAATCAGGTGGCAAAATCAAAACCCGATGATACCGAATCCATCGTCCGTAAATTTCAAAAAATTCACGGCGGCACCTTTGATTATTCGAAGGTTGATTACTTCAACCATACAACCAAAGTCATCATCATTTGCCGCCGCCACGGGCCATTCGAACAGCAGCCTCGTCTTCACCTTCGGGGTAGTACGGGTTGCCGCAAATGTATTGCTGAACGTGGAAAATAGATCCGGCGCCGAAGACACAATTTCAAACTTCGATCATCAGTTGCCATCCTGACCGGACGGGTGATTAATTTTGACCTGAGGCCAGATTGATGATGGTCGCCGTTTTATCAAAATGAAGGTCTGCCAACCTGATGCGGCTTAATGAATGTCTTTCATTTGCCCCATTGCGGTTTTCAATTTGGCAATAGTGAAATCAGTAGATTTTGCCGCCTCAAGGATGATCTTCTCGCGCCGGCTAACCAAATCCACCGCTGCGGGTATCTGTTTGACCGCAGCTGGCGGGATAAGGACAGCGCCATGCTGATCAGCATGAATGATATCATTTGTCTTGGCGGTTAACCCAAAAACCGTGACTTGACAATCAATATCGACAAGATGAACAAAAGCATGGCTGGGCCCAACCTTGCCACCAATCAGATTAAACCCGCGGGCGCTATCTGGCACATCACGAAATGACCCGTTGGTAACAGCCCCCAAAACACCAAGCCCTTTATGGATATTGGTTTGCACCTCACCCCAAAAGGCACCAACCCCAGGTTGGGGATCAATATCTTGAATAACAACAATGGATGGCGATGGCGCGGCCGCAACATATTCATAATAAGCAGCGCGTTTTGCAACCATCTGTTCGCTGGTTTCGGGCGATGGCGCGGCAGCCCGAATGGTTGCCGTACGGGCAAAACCACAAATCGGTGGCAGCGCCGGATCAAGACTGAAAAGATGCGTGGTGGTAAAGCCATATCCGCGCCGTTCGGGAATAATTTCTTCAAGCGCGTTGCAAATGCTGGGGGTATCCCACTTGGTTAAAAGCGCAAGATCATCTTCAGTGATATCGATGTCCATCATTTTTCCCTTTTCACAAACTGACCCGTAATCATAACCATTGATATCATAACCAGTGATTTTCAAAACTGGGGTTTTTTAAATATGATTCGACATAAAAAAACCGTACCTGCCAAATCTGGCGGGTACGGGTTTTTCAACAGCGCTTTTCACCCCGATCACGATTACCGCAATCATATAAAAACATGCTTGGTCTTAAGAT
>CAJYBL010000061.1 GCA_913064995.1 uncultured Alphaproteobacteria bacterium | reverse complement strand
TCCTGGCTGCACTAAATGTCCGTCTGGTCAGCAAGCGCCAACAGCTTTTCAAGCGATGTCCACATCATATCGGCATCGCCTTCGAAAATGCGGCCACATCCCATGACAAATAGCGTATCACCGGTGCAAACTATGGATTCAGATGCGATATAGAAATTCAGCATATCAAGTGTGTGACCGGGAGTCGAAATCACATCGATCTGGCGACCGGCAAATTCAAAATGATCACCATCGCCAAGCCGGATATCATAAAGTGTGCTTGCAGCGCTATCAATGACCGGACCAAGAACGGTGGCGCCATGACGCTGTTTCAGTTCGGCAAGGCCAGCCGTGTGATCACCATGATGGTGCGTAATGAAAATATGGTTTAGCTGCCAGCCGGTTTCGACCAAGGCCGCCTCGGCCGCTGCGGCGTCTCCTGCATCAACACAGGCGGTAAGGTTGCTTTCGGTGCAATGCAGCAAAAGTCCGTAATTATCGTCGCCATAGGGGAATTGATGTGTTTGAAAGGCCATGCCCATTTCCTTTTAATTGACGGTAAATTTGCCTACCAACGTCCGATATTTTCCATTGAAAGCCATGGCTCGGCTGGTGGCAGGGAGTCGCCTTCTTGCAGCAATTCAATTGAAATATTGTCTGGTGACTTGATAAATGCCATCCGGCCATCGCGTGGCGGGCGGTTGATCACAATGCCTGCATCCATCAGTTGCTGGCATTTTTCATAGATATTATCGACCTTATAGGCAAGATGGCCGAAATTCCGGCCATAATCATAATCTTCAGGATCCCAGTTAAATGTCAGTTCTAGTTCTGGCGCACCGCCGGCTTTGCTGCTTTGCATATCTTTTGGTGCTGCCAGAAAAATGAGGGTGAAACGGCCTTCGGGAACATCCTTGCGGCGCATTTCAACAAGACCAAATTTGGTGCAATAAAAATCGAGCGACTCGTCAATATCACGCACCCGAACCATTGTATGAAGAAACCGCATAATGTCCTGGACCCCTGTTTCATTCGCGCTAGATGTTATCAGCACCTTTGCATGTTTATGATAGGCGTCAAACCAATGCTATGTCTAGCCCGTTGTCGGCTTGCCCTAATTGGCGGCCCTGTCTGGTCTTGGCTGAATTATGAACGGCTTGTGTAACTGGTTACTGGTGGTGATATATCAATTTCAAGGCCGATCAGGCTGGCCGCTTCGGCAAGGCTGGTGCAGATTTGAAAATCGGGTGGGCTTGGCAACCGGTTAGATGGGGCCAGGTCGGGAATCTGAATAACCTGCATGCCAGCGGCCAAGGCGGCAGTAGTGCCGTTGTTTGAATCTTCAAGAGCAAGACAATCACCCGTGTCGATGCCAAGCTTGCGGGCGGCATCTAGATAAACATCTGGTGCTGGTTTACCAGCGGGAACCTCGTCCCCGCCAGTGACATGCTGGATATAGGGCATCAGGCCGGTTTCCTGCAAAATTGCACGCGCCTTTTGACCAGATGATGAGGTGGCAACAGCGCGCGGCATATCCATCTGGTGAAGGCTTGCCAAAAACGCGTGCGCCCCCGCCTTTACTGGCACATCGTCAAGCAAAAGCTGCCGATAGACATCAAGCCATTCATTTTTGAAGGCAACCGCATCCAAATGTGGTGGCAGCATGGCACGAAGAATATCAATGCCTGTTGCCGCATTCAGCCCGATCATATCACGATAATCATCAATCCCGACATCGAGATCATATCTGGTGGCGGTTGCGATGAATGACTCAAAGGACAAGGTTTCAGTGTCGAGCAAAAGCCCGTCCATATCAAAAATAACCGCCTTGATTTGGTTGGTCTCAACCGCAGATTTTACCAGTGATAATGGCATGAATATTTCCCTATCAATGCGGCTTTTACCTGTGCAATGATTTGCCTGAACGTAGCCGCCCGACTATGGCATGGATTTGCCGCAAAGGAAAACGCCATAAATCAGAATTGCCATATTGGCCTTATCGATGGTGACATGATGGGCGCGATGCGATGAATATGAATTGGACGAGTGAGTCATGTTGAAAGCCGAAAATATTCGTTATCTCGTGGTGCATTGTGCCGATACGCCCGATGACCAGCCGCTTGATGCAAGTGATATTCACCAAATGCATCTTGGTTTTGGTTGGAATGGCATTGGCTATCACCGGGTAATTTGCCGTGATGGGCGCATTGAACATGGCCGTCCTGATTATTGGATTGGCGCGCATGTCAAAGGCTTTAACGAGGCCAGCCTTGGCGTCTGTTTAATTGGTCGCGAAGATTTTACCGATGCTCAATTTGCCGCGCTGGAAACCGTTCTTCGCGATTGGCGTGATGCCTATCCTGATGCCGAAATTTGTGGGCATCGTGATTTCGACTATACTGATAAAACCTGCCCGAATTTCAATGTCGGGCAATGGTGTGAAAAGATCGGATTATAAGACTGATGGCGCTATTTCGCATTATCACCCCATCGGCGCCTCTGCGATCTGGCCCTTTCGCCAATGCCGCACTTGATAGTGAATGTCTTTTTGGCGAGGCATTTGAGACCGAACGATCGGAAACGGGATTTACCTTTGGCAGGCTTGCCAGTGATGGATATCAGGGCTGGGTTCCGGATAATTGTCTTGGCGCTTTGCCCGCCCCAAATGCGCGGGTCATCGTCCCGATGAGCGATGTAACTTCACAAGCTGATATCAAAAGTGCTGGGCGTTTTGCGCTGTCGCTTGGCGCCTTGGTAACAATCACAGAATTGCAAGATGACCGTGCTGAAATGATAACCCCAAACAGCAGTGGTTTTTTACCGCGCCAGCATCTTTTGCGATTGGCGCCACGCGCAGCAGACGACAAGGCGGCGAGTCATGTTTTGGGTGATGTGACGCGGGTTGATGATTGGGTGGCAATTGCTGAAAAGCTTGTTGCCAGCCCTTATAAATGGGGCGGGCGTTGTGCATGGGGACTTGATTGTTCAGCATTGGTGCAATTGGCCTTGGCGGCAGGCGGCATCGATGCGCCGCGTGATTCCGGCCCGCAGCATCATATTGGCAGTCGCATTGATGATTCATCGCAATTGCAACGCGGCGATCTGGTGTTCTGGCATGGTCATGTTGGCATCATGCAGGATGGCAAAACCCTGCTTCATGCCAATGCGCATCATATGGCGGTGGCAAGTGAGCCGCTGGGTGATGCAATTGCGCGTATTGCGATCACTGCAGGGCCGGTAACCGCACTTCGCCGCCCAATGCCTGAGAGGGTGAGATAAATTCTAGCCACCATTTAGCTGAATCTTATGGCGAAGCAGCCATAGCAAGCAAAGCGATGGAATGACCATCAGCGCGGTGATGACGAAGAACAAACCCCAATCCCCGCCAAGCCCATCAACCATTGCCCCTGATGACGCAGCCAAGGTGGTTCGGCCAATTGTGCCGATCGAGGCCAAAAGCGCATATTGCGTTGCGGTATAGGTGCGATCAACAAGAAGCGAAATAAAGGTTACAAACGCAACAGTGGCAAAGGCAGCGGCAATATCATCAAGCAAAACCGCAAGCGCAAACACCCATTCAGATTTGCCTGTCCATGCAAGAACACTAAACATGACATTGGTTGCCGCCATTGCAATGCCAGCAATGAACAGGGCGCGAACCGCACCTGACCGAATGGCAAAAAACCCACCAAGAAGGGTAAAGGCAACGGTGGTTATCCAGCCGAGGCCTTTTGAATAGAGCGCGATATCCGATTTTGAAAAGCCGATTTCGGAATAGAAGATCAACGACATTTTGCCCATGAAGGCTTCGCCGATTTTGAACAATAGAACAAAGCTTAGAATGCCAAGCCCGATGGCAACGCCATTCTGCCGGAAAAAACTGGCAAGCGGCCCCCAGACCGTGCTGCCAAGAAAGCCAATTAATCGGGCAAAATGATTATTTGCACCAAGCTTTTTGACGATATCGGCCTCGGCCTTGTTTTGCGCTTCGATGCGCGCATTGGCGCTTGCTTCGGGAATGAATAAAAGCCCGATATTCGCCAGAATAACCAGCCCGCCAAGCCCGATAAAGGTCAATTGCCAGTAATTTTCAAATCCGGCATTTTGCAGCAAATCTGCACTGAATAGTGCAATGATGCCGCCTATTTTATAGCCGCTCCACCAGCCGGTCACATGAATGGCCGCGCCTGCCGCCATTGCGCTTTTTTCCGAAGCGTCGATCTGTTCAATGCGAAGCGCGTCGATGGTGATATCTTGCGATGCTGATGCGGTGGCAATCACAAGCCCAACTGCCATCACAAGCCAGATATTTTCTGCCGGACGAAGCAGGCTCCAGGCCAGAAGCGCCAAAAGAATGACAATCTGGAAACATAAAATCCATGCTTTTCGTTGGCCAATTTTGCGGGCAAGTCCGGGAATGCGAATCCGGTCAATCAGCGGCGCCCAGAAAAAATTGATGGCATAGATGCTGAATATCAGTCCGGCCCAGCCAATCGCCGACCGGCTTAGGCCATCTTCATTTAGCCATAGCGATAGTGACGAGCCAATCAGCACCCAAGGAAAGCCACTCATCGCGCCAAGCAGTAGAATGCGGATCATGCGCCGGTCGCGATAGGCGCCCAAACTTGTCATAAAATCACGCATTATCATGGCTCCATCAATTTGCGTTTGTTATATTAGACCCTATGGCAAAAATGGGGAAAGCAATTTTCCTAAGCTATCCGTGAAATAACTCTATCTGGAAAAAGGTTTGATGCAATGCCGGACTGGTGTCTTGATCTTGATAAGGCAGGCCATTATTGGCTGCAGGCTGGTGATCAGGTGCCAAGGCGTGCCATAATTGGCGGGGCTGGCGTCATTGCTGCTGATGGCAAACGCGAGGGCGATATGGCAACACCAGTTGGCCGGTGGGCATTGCGCCACCTCTATTATCGGCAGGATTTGCTGGGTTCGGTTGATACGGTCATTCCGGCAAGCGTGATCACGCCGCATTGTGGCTGGTGCGATGATCCGGCGCATCAAGATTATAATTGCCATGTGAGTTTGCCCTTTGCCGCCAGCCATGAGGTGATGTGGCGCGATGATGGCGCTTATGATCTTGTTGTCATGCTGGGCTTTAACGATGCGCCACCAATCGCCGGACGTGGAAGCGCCATTTTTCTGCATTGTATCGCTGATGGCAAAACCAGTACGGCAGGATGTGTGGCGGTGGATCGTGATGATCTTATGAGCATGCTTGGTCTGGCTGATGTGGATCAATATCTATCAATCAATCCGCGCTTGCTGTCCTAGCGCGGCGTCAATCTGATCACGGCGGTGACGCAGTTTTTCATTGGTTGGCACCATTGCCACCATCATACCATTGGCAACAAATCCCATTTGAAGCATGATCATATTCGAGATTAGATTCATGCAGATTTTCTGCGCGGTTCCGGCGGTTAACCTTGTTGATCCTGCAATGATTTCACCGCCAGTGGCAAGCAGGATTGGATAATCGGCTGCGGTCAAAAGCGGGGTGTCGGGATTATTGGCAATGCCGATGGTTATTGCGCCTGATTGGCGGGCCGCCTCGATCGCGCCAAGTGTATAGGGGGTTTTGCCGCTGGCAGCGATGCCAATAACCACATCATGCGCAGCACCATCAATCGCGGTAAAGCCAGCCGCACCAGCCGCGGCATCATCTTCGGCATTTTCAATGGCACTCAAAAGCGCCGATGGCCCGCCAGCGATCAAAAAGCCAAGCCGGTCTTTTGGCCAGTTAAAGGTTGGCGGTAATTCGGCGCCATCTTGAACCCCAATTCGAGCCGATGTACCAGCACCAGCATAGATTAGCCGTCCGTTGCTTGTTTGGCTTAGGCGGTCATGCGCGGCAATTGCTGCGGCTTCGATTGCTGGTAAGGCGGCCTGCAATGCAGGAATGGCACTTGCTTGATTGTCAAGCATAACCGACAGCGCTGCTGATGGTGCCATTTTATCAACATGAAGGCCAGCTGGGGGTACATCTTCGGTGGTGCCGATATTTGGGTCTCGATTTCTGATGCTCATCGCGTCACTATAGGCGTCAGAACAGCAAAAGAGAAGAGACGCATGGCAGGATCGCTTGTTATAGGCTTGATGTCGGGAACCAGTGCAGATGGCATTGATGCTGCGGTTCTGCAAACCGATGGCCAGACATTTCAAACGACTGGCTGTTCTGGGTCTTTTGATTATCGATCCGAAACCCGCGCCGGTATCTGGGCGGCGGTGGCCAATGCCTATGATCATATGCATGATGATGCCGCCCGCCAGCATCTTGACCGGCTGATTGCCGAAGATCACGCAAATGCGGTTTTGCAATTGATTGACAGCAGCAATCTATCGCCGACATTGATCGGCTTTCATGGCCAGACAATCTATCATAATCCTACTGGCGATGATGGCCATCCGCTTGGGCGCACGACAATCCAGCTTGGCGATGCGGCATTATTGGCCGCCAAAACCGGCTTGTCGGTTGTGCATGATGTGCGGCGTGCCGATATGGCGGCTGGCGGGCAGGGCGCGCCCTTGGCACCGGTGTTTCATGCGGCGATGCTGGAGCATCTCACCGTTGACCTGCCGGCGGTTCTGGTCAATATCGGGGGGGTTGCCAATCTGACTTGGTTTGCAAATCTGACAGGGATGGAAGGTGGCACGGGTGTGATCGGGTTTGATACCGGCCCGGGCAATGCGTTGATGGATGATTATATGCGGCTTTATTGCGACGCTGATTTTGACAAAGATGGCGCATTAGCGGCAAGCGGCATAGCCGATGCCACGCTTGTCGATACATGGCTTTATGAGCCTTATTTTACCGCTGGTTGGCCAAAGTCGCTTGATCGTCAGGCGTTTCGCCATTGCCTTGATGATGCGCGATTATTGGCCAAGGTGCCAGCCGATGCGATGGCAAGCCTTGCTCTATTCACGGCAAACAGCATTGCTATGGCAATTGATCAATTGCCTGCACCGCCGCAAACAATCCTGATTGCCGGTGGCGGCAGGCGCAATCTTTGCCTCATATCGCATTTACAAAACCGGTTTGGCAGTGCTGTTCAAGATGGCAATGTTGCTGGTGACGGGCCCTTATTTTCGCCTGATATGCTTGAGGCCGAATTAATGGCTTTTTTGGCAGCGCGGCATATCGCTGGATTGCCAACATCATTTCCGTCAACAACGGGGTGCCATCAACCGGTTTGTGGCGGTGTGTTGGCACTGCCGGTTTAGATCAGCGCATCAGATCCTGGAACATAAAATGGCCGGTAAGGTGGAGGCGGCGGCAACAGATCACGGATATCGGTAAATGGAAACCGGCTATCAAGCCGGTAGGCTTCGGCATAATGGCCATCAGGCGCGTTACATTGGGCGGCACGAAACCGGTTCATAATCGCGCTGGCACTGGAAAATCGTGATGGATCCTGACTGTGATGCGCCATGATGGCCTTTTGCTTGGCGGCGAAATGCGGGGTGATATCAATGTAATAATCCGGCGTAAAACCGACCCCCATCAAGGTGTCACAAAACAGCACCGGACAGATGAATCCGGCGGCGTCACGAACATAGGCCGCCAGTGCGCGATGATCGGGATGATAATCTTCAGGCGCATGGGTGATCACAAGATCGGGCGCCGCATTGCGAATAAAATCTCCGATGCAGTTTCGGGCGTTTGGCGCATCGGCAAGCTGGCCATCGGGAAGATCAAGCAAGGTTGGTATGCCAAGTGCGGCAAGCCCGATTTTGGCTTCTTCAGCACGTTGCCTTGCCAATTCGGCGCCTTGGTTTACACCGCCAGCCGCGCCATCAGTGGCAACGCCAAGGATCAGATTATCGCCGCGCGACGATGCGGCCGCCAAAAAGCCATAGGCAAAGATTTCCAGATCATCAGGATGTGCGCCAATGGCCACAATATTCATTTAATGGCTCCGTCTTGATCGCCTGCGATGGCTAAATAGATATCGCAAAGCTTTTGCTTTCGCCTCGAAATATGTTTTAATGATACCATGATAGCGAATGCAAAGCCGCTAACAAATAACAATCTTATAATGCGCGGCAAACGGGCAAAGGATAGGCATAAATGACGCTGAATTTCACCGGCTATATCG
>CAJYBL010000060.1 GCA_913064995.1 uncultured Alphaproteobacteria bacterium | reverse complement strand
CCGCCACACGTGGCGTTCCGCGCGCACGCCCAGCAATTTCGGCCGCCCCCTCAGCGCCAAGATCAAGCTCAAGCTTGATCGCCTGTTTGGTCAGAATAAGTGACAATTCATCAGGGGTATAAAACTGCATCCGCATTTGAATGCCAAACCGGTCACGAAGCGGGGTTGTTAATAGCCCCGATCTTGTGGTGGCCCCAACAAGCGTGAATGGTGGCAAATCAATCCGCACTGAACGCGCCGATGGCCCCTCGCCAATAATAAGATCGAGCTGAAAATCTTCCATCGCCGGATAAAGAACTTCTTCAACCGCGGGCGCTAGACGATGAATTTCGTCAATAAACAACACATCGCGTGGCCGTAAATTGGTAAGCAGCGCTGCCAAATCACCCGCCCGCGCAATCACCGGCCCCGATGTTGCCCGAAAGCCAACACCCAATTCAGCAGCGATAATCTGCGCCAAGGTTGTTTTGCCAAGACCCGGCGGCCCGTGAAGCAGGCTGTGATCCATCGCATCACCGCGATCACGCGCGGCATGAATGAATGTTTCAAGATTACGCCGTCCATTGCCCTGCCCAATAAATTCGGCAAGTGAGGTTGGCCGCAAGGCATTATCACTTCTCTCTTGGCTATCAGCGCCAATGAGGCGGCTGGGGTCATCGGATTGGGTCATGTTCACATCTCCCGCAAGGCCGCCGCAATCACATCTGAAAGATTATCGCCGTCAGCCTTTGCCTGAACCCGCATTACCGCACTATGTGCCTCGGCGCGTCCATAGCCAAGATTGACCAGTGCCGAAACCGCATCACCAAATAATCCAGCGGCGGCACCGTCAAGCCCGCCAGCCGCGCCCCCAGCGGCACCAGCACCAGCATCACCAATCGCCAAGGCCGCGCCAACGCTGCTGATTTTGCCAATTTTCTCGCCAAGTTCATTGACCACACGCTGGGCAATTTTGGGGCCAACACCATCGGCACGCGCCACCATTGCCTTGTCACCTGCGATAATGGCATTGGTTAAATCGCTCGGTGATAAAACCGATAAAATCGCCATCGCCGCCTTGGCACCAACGCCCTGAACCGTGATCAAAAGCCGAAACGCATCGCGTTCAGCCAGATCAAGAAAGCCAAACAAGGTCATGCTGTCTTCGCGAACCTGCATTTCGGTTAAAAGCGTAACCTCACCTGCCATTGTGCAAAGCTGGCCTTGTGTGCGACCAGAAATATTGACCGCATAGCCAACCCCATGAACATCAAGGGTCGTTTGCTGATCATCGGTTCGCACTATGGTGCCACGCAATTGCGCAATCATGTCTTGCCCCCATTGCCGGCATCATCTCGGGCAAGCGCCGCTGCAATAGCCGCCGAAAGACCACCGGTCACTTGTCCTCTGCCCAACTCTAACCCGACTGACGCCGCTGTACCAGCCTCATTGCTGGCGGCAATCGCAATTGCCAGCGCATCGGCAGCGTCGGCATTTTGTGCCGTGACTGCCAACAGATGGGTGACCATATCTTGGATTTGTTTTTTATCGGCAGTGCCAGTGCCAGCAACAGCCTTTTTGACCGCACGCGCCGAAATTTCGCCAACGCCAAGCCGATTGACGCCACAAGCAAGAATGCCAACGCCGCGCGCCATGCCAAGCCGAAGCGCTGATCCGGCTGATTTTGCAACAAAAATCTGTTCAATCGCCGCCTGATTGGGCTGATGAAGGGTAATCACGTCGCAAAGCCCATCAAAAATAATTTGCAGTCGTGACGCGTCGTCAAGAGTGGGTTTGGGCTGGATTCCACCATTGGCAATATGCTGCAACCGCCCACCATCAACCGCGATAACGCCCCAGCCGGTGCATCGCAATCCGGGATCGATGCCAAGAATCCGCATCATCGACCCCACTTAGGCAAGCTTGGCAATGACGTCATCCGAAATGTCAAAATTTGACGATACATTCTGCACATCGTCATTATCATCAAGCGCATCAAGAAGCTTTAACAAGGTAGAGGCCTGCCCCTCATCAACGGCGATCAAATTTTGTGGTTTCCATGTCAGACCCGACTCTTCGGGCGCACCAAATACGGTTTCCAATGCCTCACGAACGGCGTTGAAATCATCCGGCGCGCAAACCACTTCATGCCCAGTTTCATCGGATTCCACATTTTCAGCACCGGCTTCGAGAACCGCTTCGAACATCGTATCAGCATCGGTCACATCAGCCGGATAGATGATCTGGCCAACCCGATCGAACATAAAGCTAACCGATCCGGTTTCGCCAAGTGAACCGCCAAATTTATTAAAGGCGGCGCGCACCTCTGATGCGGTACGGTTCCGGTTATCGGTCATAGCGTCAACTATCAGCGCAGTTCCACCCGGGCCATAGCCCTCATAACGGATTTCATCATAATTTTCACCCTCACCGCCCTCGGCGCGTTTTAGCACGCGTTCGATATTATCCTTTGGCATGTTGGCAGCGCGAGCGGCCGCTAAGGCCGAGCGCAAGCGCGGGTTTGAGTCAGGATCGGTGCTGCTTCGGGCGGCAACGGTCAGCTCTTTAATAAGACGACCGAAAACCTTGGCGCGTTTTTTATCCTGCGCACCTTTGCGATGCATGATATTCTTAAATTTGGAATGGCCTGCCATGATCTCTTATTGCTTATCTGCTTGTTTGTCGGGTTTGCTTTTTTCGGCTCAAGCCAACGGCAAGACCCGATGCAAAAAGGTATAGCAGATCAAAGCTTGGGGAACCAGCCTTGCCACTCATTTTTCGTCACGACCATTATCGCTGGCATAATGGTTGGCATTATGGCTGGCATTATAGTTGGCAAAGATGCCGCATCAGCTAGGCTGGCGACAAAACCCCGCCACGGCGAAGCGGATAAATCGAGGTTGCAAGGCCAGTTTCCCCTGTTTCGACAATTACACCGCTTAGCGTTATGGGCCCAAGCGCGACCGAAAGACGACTATTACCACGCCCAAGAAAGCGGTCGATTGCCAAACCTTTATCCATGCCAATCACACTATCATAATCGCCGCACATGCCAGCATCGGTCTGATACGCAGTGCCACCTGCCAAAACGCGGTGATCGGCGGTTGGCACATGCGTATGCGTTCCCACCACAAGCGAGGCTCGGCCATCAGCATAATGGCCAAGCGCCATTTTTTCCGATGTTGCCTCGCCATGAACGTCAATCAAGATGAAATCGGCATCACGGCCAAGCTTGTTGCGAACCAGCGCATCATTCAATGCCGGAAAAACCGGATCATTTTCCGCCATGAATAGATTGGTCATCAAATTCACCGCAACAAGCCGCTTGCCAGCAGCGTTCGTCACCTGAACAATGCCTTTTCCCGGGGTGCCTTCAGCCATGTTCAATGGTCGAAGCAACCTTGGTTCAGACGCGATGTAATCAATAATTTCCTTTTTGTCCCAAACATGATTGCCGGTTGTCAGAACATCAGCACCAGCGGCAAAAAGCGCATCACAGATTTTCGGCGTGATGCCAAACCCGCCAGCCGCATTTTCACAATTCACAACGATAAAATCGAGCGCCAACTCATCACGCAGAAGTGGTAATTGCTCGATCACATCATTGCGCGCCGTCCGGCCAACAATATCTCCCAAAAACAAAACGCGCATTCCACCCTATCCTTACTGATCTGCCAACGATTTGCAGCATTGCTTGGCATGTCACGATCACCGTGGCGTCTACCGCCAGCAAACATCAAAAAGCGGCACCCAACAGCGGCAATCAAATCAACTTTGTGGAGGCAACGGCGTGAACAAACCGGTTGGGCACAAAACCGCATCAAGCGGCATGTCATAGGGGCCAACCGGTATTTTGTCCAGCTTTTGACCATCATAGGCAATGCCGATTACCGATAGATGATGCCCCGCGCCCCTGAGAACAGCAAGCGTGCGATCATAAAAACCGCCACCATAGCCAAGCCGCCAGCCAGCTGAGTCAAACGCCAGCATTGGCGCCAGAATCACATCAGGACGACAAAGTGGCTGATCTACAGGCGGTTGTTTGGTGCCATAAGGCCCATCATCAAGCCGATCACCAATCGCCCAGCGATGAAAGCGCAAAGGCTGGCCTTCAGCAGGCGTCATCGGCAATGCGGTTGCACAGCCCAAATCGGCAAGCCGCGACAATAGATCAAGCGGCGATAATTCACTACGGATAGGGAAATAGGCGGCATAAATGCCTTTGCCAAACCGATCAATCAGACGCTCGGCATGCGTTGCCAGCAAGGCCACGGCATCGGTTTGACTTGCGGCAAGGTGATTGCGATTTTGCGCCGCCAGCTTGCGGCAGGCCGCTTTGGCTTCGGCTGGATCAAGATTGGCTTTGGACAAGCCAGACGTCTTTTGTGACATTCAAGCCTCATGGCCAATAGCAAGAAAGCGGCGGCGACCACCTTAACCGTCGTTGTATCATCCTCTGTGACCTGCTTTGCAGGTGGGTGCCACATAACCAAACCACGGCTCGGCCAGAGGCAGCTCCCGAGAGAAAATTTATGGCCCCAGGGATTGAATAACTAATCGCGAAAACGCAGTCGTCGCCTCTGGCATCATTTAGGGTTTTGTCGCATCAAATGCAAGCTTTGATGTCAGCCTGGCAATCTTTGACGCTGCATCTTCCAAAAGCGCCGCAGCCCGATCTTCAGCTGCATTCATATCATCAGCTGATGCGTCTGCCGGCGAGGCAGCTGATGCCGCCGCATTGGATGAGCCATTTGCCGCTGCGGCCGTACTTGCGCGGTCGGCCAGAACAAGTGCCACCATAGCCAGCAACCGCGCTTCGCCAATCTGACCAACCGAACCGACGAGCGACTGCATGATCGATTCAACTTCAACTCCCATATTAGCAACATGGCCTTCTTCACCGGCACCGCAGCCGATCTTATAAGAATGGCCGTTCAACCGGATGGTGACAACTGACTGGCTCATTCACTGTCTCCCATGCCGCCAGCATTGGCCGCGCTTGTTTGCGCTGCATCAATATCGGCAATCACCTGCATGGCTTCGCCAAGCTTGGCCTCAATCCCGCTAAATTCGTCGATCAGCGCGGCAAAATCAGTCTTTGATGGAGGCGCTGCAACGGCGCTTGACGCAAACGCCACGACCGATGACTCAACTGCCGATTCCAACGCAGCAAGGGCGTCGCTTAGCTGTTTTTCGGCATTTTGCAATCGCGTCATTACCTGCCAAATCTCTCTTGCTTACCGTGTTTATTGTTTTCCTTTAGCATGCATTACAGCCAAAACAGACAAAACAACAGGCCGGTTTTTTCTCTAGAACATAATACGTTATGAAGCAAAGCTTGCCTGATTCACAAATCGAAATAAAGCGCAAAATATGACTTAAGCCAGAAAGATGACCTGTTTGACCAACGTAATCTTGGCGTTGATACATTGACGAACGCGCCCAACAAGGGCAAATTGCGGCTCATCAATTACTTGTCGATTATGCCAAAAAGAAAAAGCATGGTCTTTGCCTGACATTCAAACAAGCGATCTTTGGAGGCTACAATGCCGAATTCGTCTCAACGTCAAACAATGGCAAATGCGATTCGGGCTCTTGCAATGGATGCTGTCCAAGCTGCAAATTCTGGCCATCCGGGCATGCCAATGGGTATGGCCGATGCTGCAACCGCGCTATTTTGCGACCATCTGAAATTTGACGCTGCCAGCCCTGACTGGCCTGACCGCGATCGTTTTGTCCTATCTGCCGGACATGGTTCGATGCTGATTTATGCGCTTTTGCATCTTACTGGTTACGAAGACATGACTATCGAGCAGATTCACAATTTCCGCCAGCTTGGTGCCCGCACCGCCGGACATCCCGAATTTGGCCATGCCAAAGGCATTGAAACCACAACCGGCCCGCTTGGTCAGGGCATTGCCAATGCTGTTGGCATGGCGATGGCCGAACGACATATGGCCGCACGCTATGGCGATGATCTGGTCAATCACCACACTTATGTCATCGCTGGTGACGGCTGTCTTATGGAAGGCGTTAGCCATGAAGCCGCCTCGATGGCAGGCCATATGAAACTTGGCCGGTTGATCGTGCTGTTTGACGATAACAGCATTTCAATTGACGGCAGCACTGACCTGTCGACATCGGATGATACAAGCGGCCGGTTCGAGGCCTATGGCTGGCAGGTGCTAAGCTGTGACGGGCATGATATGGACGCCGTTTCCGCCGCGATTAGCGCCGCCCAAGCCGATGACCGGCCAAGCCTGATCTGCTGCAAAACCATAATCGGCCTTGGTGCGCCAAACAAACAAGGCACATCCGGCGTTCACGGCGCCCCGCTTGGCGATGCCGAAATTGCGCTGGCGCGCAAAACATTTGGCTGGCCACATCCGCCGTTTGAAATCCCCGCCGATATTTTGGCCGAATGGCGCGCTGTTGGCGCAAAAGGCGCGGCGGCGCATCAATCATGGCAAAATCGGCATGCCGCAAGCCAAAACCAAACAGCCTTTGACGCCGCAATTGCCAATGAGTTTGACAAGGAGGTTGCCGCTGCGGTTCTTGCTTGGAAAAACCAATTGGCAGGCGCGCCGCAAAAACTCGCAACGCGCGTCGCCAGCCAGAAAGCCATCGAAGCCATCTTACCGGCCTGCCCAACCCTATTTGGCGGATCGGCCGATCTGACCGGATCGAACAATACCCAGGTTGCCGATCATACGATTTTCGATCATGGCAATTATGGCGGCACCTATATTCATTATGGCGTTCGCGAACATGGCATGGCGGCAGCGATGAATGGCATTGCCCTTCATGGCGGTGCCATCCCTTATGGTGGCACCTTTATGGTGTTTACCGATTATTGCCGCCCATCCATTCGTTTGTCGGCACTGATGGAACAGCGCGTTATCTATGTCATGACGCATGATTCCATCGGCCTTGGCGAAGATGGCCCAACGCATCAGCCGGTCGAACATCTTGCCGCGCTTCGCGTGATGCCGAATTTATTCGTTTTCCGCCCAGGCGATGCTGTGGAAACCGCCGAAGCATGGCAAACCGCACTTGAGGCCAAATCCACGCCATCAATTCTGGCATTAAGCCGTCAAGGGCTGGCGCAATTCCGGCATGGTGATATGGCTGAAAACAAAACCGCAAAAGGCGCTTATGTTGCTGTTGATTGTGACGGCACACGCCAGATCACTCTGCTTGCATCAGGGTCCGAGGTCAGCATTGCCATTGACGCGCAAAAACAGCTTGCCGATAGCGGTATCAACGCTGCTGTTGTTTCGGTGCCTTGTCTTGATCTTTTTGCCATGCAGGATGCAGCCTATCGCGCACAGGTGCTTGGCAAGACACCGCGCATTGCCATTGAGGCTGGGCTGCGGCAAAGCTGGGATTGGCTGCTTGACGAGACTGACAGCTTTATCGGCATGACCAGTTTTGGTGCCTCGGCGCCAATTGATGATCTGTATAATCATTTTGGCATTACCGCTGACGCTGTTGTTGCGGCGGCAAAACGCCAAATTGGTTAAATAGACAGTACATAAACAGCATAATTTCTAGATGATGTCTGGCCAAACCATGATCGGGCAGCCGAACAAACCAAGGAGACAGTCGCGTGACATTAAGATTGGCGATCAGCGGATTTGGCCGCATTGGCCGGATGACACTTCGTGCTTTTCAGGAAATGGGGCATCAGGATATGGAGATTGTGCTGATCAACAGCCCCGGGCCGGTTGAGACCTCGGCACATCTTTATGAATTTGACTCGGTTCATGGACGCGCTGTCGGCACAGTGACACATGGCGAAGATTGGATGGATGTTGGCAGTGGCAAAATCCATATGAGCCGCGAGCGCGATCCGGCCAATATTCCGCATGCAGCACATGGTGTTGATATTGTCCTGGAATGTTCGGGAAAATTCAACAGCCGCGAAGCATCAGCCACGCATCTTGCAGCTGGTGCGAAAAAAATACTTGTTTCCGCACCTTGCAAAAACGCCGATCAGACCATTGTTTTTGGCGTCAATGACAGCCTGTTAACGGCTGATGCCGATGTGGTGTCAAACGCGTCCTGCACGACCAATTGCCTTGCACCTGTTGCCAAGGTTCTGGTCGACACTGTTGGCATTGAAGTTGGCTATATGACAACAATCCACGGCTACAAGATCGCAAAAGCGGC
>CAJYBL010000059.1 GCA_913064995.1 uncultured Alphaproteobacteria bacterium | reverse complement strand
GAAGGCAAATATACATGCGGCTTTGCGCACAACACGGACCATCGGCGCAGACGAACTATTGTTTCTGCTGTTGTGGAGCATTGGCTATGCCGGATCCAAGATCGGTTTGCCGCTATAGGGTACCTTTGGTTTGCTGTTTTTCCGTTATACGATTGCGGTGCCGCTTGTCGGTGCCCATGTCAGCTTGCGATCTGAATGGCACTGGCCTTGTTAGCGCAATTTACTGATTGGTTTTTTGGTGCATTTTCTTTGGCTTGTTATTTTTCTCAAGGCGCTTGAATTTGGCATCAGCGGTGGGCAACGGTGTTGCAGCCGGTTTTGACCGCCCTGATTACGACTTACCTGGTGGCCGAGCGTATCCATCTTTATCAATGGCTTGGGGTCTTGGTGTTGATTTTGTTAATTTTCTTGATGCTGCATTTGATCTGAACACGCAATGCGGCACGGGTATCGGCTTTGCAGTATTTTGCGCCGTCAGTTACGATGCCGATAGTATGGTCAGTCTTTGGCGAGGCGTTTAGCCTTCTTGGATTTGTGGGATTATTTATCACCGCAGGCGGCTTTTTATTGATTCATCGTGGCGAGCAAGCCTCGGCTAACCAAACCGGCTGGAGCTATTCGTCTTTTGCAAGCCATCTGGCCGGCGGTTTCGGCCAGAACCATCATGTGGCAAAAACCGCTTTTCACCCCGCCCTGCTAGTTTTGATTACCGTCTTGTTCCAGGGCCTCGGCCTTTTCAGCCGCTTCCAGCCATTCTATTTCCTTTTGATCCTTGCTGTCTTTTTGCGCGGCAAGCATGTTTACCAGCCGGTTAAACAGGTCGGGGTCATTTTGAAACAGGTCAGGCACGGCCAGTTTGGTTTCAATCAATGCGATTTTGGCGTCAATTGTGGCAACTTCATCAGGTAAAGTATCAAGCCGGTACTTGTCGCGGAAACTCAGGCGGGCAGGCCGGTTGATTTTGGGTTTGTCGGATGCTGATTCTTTTGATTTCTTGCTGTCTGATTTGTCGGTTTGGCGTCCCTCGGTGGCTTTTTTGCGCGCTAGATAATCGGAATAGCCGCCAGCATGGGCAACAACCCTTGCCTCGCCTTCAAAAGCCAGAATGCCGGTGACGGTGCGATCCAGAAAATCGCGGTCATGGCTGACGATCAGAACCGTGCCGTCATAATCGGCAATCACTTCTTGAAGCAATTCCAGCGTTTCAATATCCAGATCATTGGTTGGCTCATCAAGAACCAGAAAATTATGGGTCTGGGCAAATAGCTTGGCAAGCAACAGCCGGTTTTGCTCGCCGCCCGACAGGGTGGATACGCGCTGGGTCATTTTCACATCATCAAACATGAAATCACGAAGATAGCTGGTGACATGTTTGCTTTGACCGGCAACTTCGATCATATCGCTTCCGCCTTCGTTAAGTATCGTCCACGGCGATTGGTCGCGGTCAAGCGCTTCGCGGCGTTGGTCAAAATAGGCAGGTATGAGGCCAAACCCTTGGCGTACGCGCCCGCTATCGGGTTTGGTGATATCCAGCAGCAACCGCACCAGCGTTGATTTGCCAACGCCGTTCGGCCCAACAATGCCAATCCGGTCGGTTCGCCGCACCAGCAAATTAAAATGTTGCAGCAATTGTCGGCGTTGTTCGGGCTTGGTGCTGGTGTCGCCTCCAATTGCGCCATGCTGGGTGATTGGAACGCTGGCGCAAAGGTCAATCGCTTCTAGCACTAATTGACCACCGCCATCAGCCGGGCCGGTTTCCATGCGCATGGTCCGTTGGGTAAGCCCGCCAGCCTTGGCGCGTTTAGCCCGCATGCCAGCAAGTTCGCGAAGCCGCCCTTGATTGCGTTTGCGTCTTGCCGAAATGCCTTCGCGCGACCATTTGGTTTCGCTGGCGATGCGGCGATCCATCTTGTGAAGCACCACCGCCTCATCTGCAAGAATACCGTCTGACCAAGATTCAAATTCGTCAAAATGCCCATTACGGCGGCGCAGCTTGCTGTTGTGAAGCCAGATGATGCCGGTACCAAGATTGCGCAAAAAGGCGCGGTCGTGACTGACCACCAAAAGCGCCCCGCGATGCTGGTGAAGCACACTTTCCATCCATTCAATGGTTGGCAAATCCATATGGTTGGTGGGCTCGTCAAGAAGCAGGATATCGGGCTTGGTGTAAAGCGCGCGTGCCAAAGATACGCGCCGCGTCTCGCCGCCCGACAGCCCGTCACTCATCCGCAGCGGATCAAGCCCCATGCGCATTAGCATGGCATCGGCCTTATGGCCGATTTTGGCATCTTCCATACCGGCGGTGACAAGCGCGCGAAGACTTATGCCCGGCGGAATTTGCGGGGCTTGCGGCAAATAGGCAATTTCGGCACCAGGCGACATCCATAGCGTGCCTTCATCCATCTCGCCCTGACCGGCAAGAAGTTTCATCAAGGTTGATTTTCCGGCACCATTCGTCCCAACAAGCGCCAGCCGGTCACCAGCGTGAAGCGATAGATCGGCACCGCGAAGCAGCCAGCGGTCACCAAGATTGACGCCAGCATCGGCAATGGTCAAAAGAGGGGGTGCCATAATAATTATCCTGACCGGTTACAGGCCGCGCTGGCGCGCAATAACATCATAAGCCGCATTGATCTTGGCCAACCGGTCATTCGCGGCGGCGATAAATTCTTCGGGCATGCCATCGGCGGTCAATGTATCGGGGTGATGTGTCCGCGCCAGATGTTTCCAATGTTTACTGAGCGCCTGATCATCAATGTCACTGCTGACACCCAAAATTTCATAGGGCGAGGGGCCATTTGACTGATGCAGTGCCAAAAGCCGGTCAAAATCGGCCTCATCAAAGCCAAAAATCCCAGCAACTGTTGTCAGATAGGATAACTCCGGGCCGGTGATGTCACCATCTGACTTGGCAATGTGAAACAATAGATCAAGCAACTGTTCTAGCACTGGCGCGCGCGGCACAAATAGCCGTGCCACCTGTTTGGCGTAATCTTCAAATCCGTCGGGTGTTTGGCGTGCCAAATCCCAAAAACGGCCAACCTGTTTTACCTCGGATGGTGGGATATGGACGCGTCCGCGAAAAGCGGCAATTTCATCACGCGTCACAATGCCATCGGCCTTAGCCATTTTTGCCGAAAGCGCGATCACTGCAACGGTAAAGGCAACGCGCTTTGTGGCTTGTGGGTCAGGGCGAGATGGCACAAATTTGGACTCGACCGCATGACCAGCCGCCGCGCCAAGCAATCCGCCAATCGGCCCGCCAAGTGCAAACCCTGCGGTGCCGCCAATAATGATGCCCCAAATGCTCATGGCCTTATCTAGCTGGCAACGGGTGTGAAAGGCAAGATTTATCACGCGGTTCTGCTGGGAAAACCCAACAAGGCGAATTCACAAAAATGGGGCTGGCAATTCGCTTCGGCTGGATTTATGGTGCGCTTATGGATGACTCTAAGAATACCCAAGCAATGCCGATTAGTGGTGATGATGCCGGATTGATCACCATGGATCTGACTGGCCTGAAATGTCCGTTGCCGGTGCTAAAGGCGCGCCGTCAAATCGGTCAGATGCCTGCCGGTGGTATTTTGGTGGTGATTGCCGATGATCCAGCTGCGCCATTGGATTTTGATCATTTTTGCCAGACCGGTGGTCATGACCTGCTGGAAAGCGTTGCAAAAGACGGTGTCTTCACCATGCGTATCGCCAAAGCGCTTGCCTAACAGCCGATCAGTCTAGCGCGGCATCAGCGCGGAAAGCATGGCTTGATGAAACTGCGCCGCATCAGCGCCGGTTTCGGCGCCCTGATAAATCCCAAGTTCCTGACAAAGAAGAAAAAACCCTGGTGCGGGAAGTCCATTTCGATTGCGTGATATGACCAATGCCGCTCGAAGTGGCCGGCCGGCGGCATGATCTTGACGCATGGTTGTCTCAAGCCACAGGGTTAATTTATGAATGCGTTGCGGTGCCGGAATATCAGCTGCATCAGCCATTTCGGCATAGGTTACAATCCGGCCAAGGCTTGTGGCGGAGGCAAGCGCCATTTTGGCGCGGTTTTGCCAGACATGATCCTGATTTGTGGGTGGCGACATGAAATGCGTTCCTTCTTGGCAGGTTGACCCCCTATGCGGTCAAATCCATGATCAATTAAAACCAGCAGTTAAGGCTGGATTTTTTCCGGTTTTTTTGGTGCTTTGGCTATTGAAGCCAGACCGGTTTGTGCCTAACATCCGCCCATGGTTTATCTGAAATCTCTTGTTTTTAATAGCTTGTTCTATGTTGGCACCGGTGTTTTGGTGATTGTCATGGGGCCGGTGCTGCTGTTGCCATCGCGCTTTGCGCGGGCTGTTGCCCGTTTTTGGGGCTATATGACTCATTTGCTGCTAGCAATGATTGGCATCAAACAATCGGTTCATGGCAACCGCCATCTTGATCGGCAGGTTCTATATGCGGTCAAACATCAATCGGCATGGGAAACGATCATTCTAAGCTGGCTGTTATCAGCACCAGCATTTGTGCTAAAGCGGGAATTGCTGCGCCTGCCGATTATTGGATGGTTCTTTTTGAAAACCGGTTGTATTCCGGTGGATCGATCAGCTGGCATGAAGGCGCTTCGTGATATGCGCCTTGCCGGCAAGACGCTTGCCGCCAAAGGCCGGTCAATGCTGATTTTCCCGCAAGGAACCCGCATTGCACCCGGTGTTGATCACCCATACGAGATTGGTGTTTTCGCGCTGTATGAGGCAACCGGATTGCCGGTTGTGCCGGTGGCCTTGAATTCGGGTCATGTTTGGCCGCGCAATAGCTGGATGAAATATGCGGGGCTTGTGACGGTTGAATTTCTCGACCCGATTGACCCCGGGCTTGACCGAAAAAGCTTCATGGCAACCCTTAAACAGCGTATTGAGGATCGTATGGAGATTCTTGATGCGCTCTATATAAAAAATCAGGAAAAGGCATAAAAATGGATGGATCAGCCGGTCGCCCGCAAGGGCAAATGAATGTTCTTGGCAGCCCTCTTACCAGTTGCTCGCATGATCCGGTTACCGGATATTTCCGCGATGGCTGTTGCAATACAGGCCCATCTGACCGCGGGCTGCATACCGTATGCGCGATTATGACTGATGCGTTTCTTGAATACAGCAAAGCCGCTGGCAATGATCTGTCAACGCCGCATCCTGAATTCGGGTTCCCCGGTTTGAAAGCGGGTGATCAATGGTGTTTATGCGCGGCGCGGTGGGAGCAAGCGCGGGCTGATGGCAAGGCACCAAAGGTTCGGCTTGCCGCAACCAATCAGGTAACGCTTGCCGTGTGCCAGCTTGATGATTTGAGGGCGCATGCAATTGACCTGAATTAATCGGGAATTCCGGCGGGTTAGATTTCACAAATGGAAAAGGATAACAGCCTATGTTAAGCTTAGATAAACAAGTGAATTTGACCTGTATCGAAACCGATAGGGTGGCCAAGGGCAAAATTGTGCGGATTCAGGGAAACCGTGTCGATGTCTCGCTTGATCAAGGCGGTTTGCTGATCTCGCTTTATATGAAAAAACCGGGTCTTTATGTTGGCAGCCAATCAGGCCTCGAATTTGTTATGCAAAGCTAGAAAAGAGCTAGGGTAAGGATTTTGATGGCCCAAACCGATCAGCAGAATGATAACCAAAAGCTGGTTCGCCCTGCCGATCGTTCGGTATGGTTGATCTGGCTTGGCATGGTGCTGTTGGCGGTGGCAATTTTGCCTTTTGCGGTTCGCAATAGCGAAATTGTTCGCCAGATTGCGGCAATGTGCGGGTTTACGCTGAATTAATCAGCGTTACGTCACGCTCTTTACGATGCCTATTTGGCGATTTTTGATGGCAAGGCCGCGGCATTCATAGTGACTCCAGGACAAAATGGGTGGCTCCGAAACAAAATGGTGATCACCATCGTGATATGATGTAACGGCCAGCCGTGGCACGAAAAGATCATGACGGATCGATTGATTAGTATTAGGTTATTTTTTGTCGATCACTTGTCATGGCAAAGATCGCGTTGGGGCTAGCCTATCATTGTTAAGAAAAGGTGCGCATATGATTATTCTTGATGGGGGGCTTGGCCGCCAGTTAAAAGCGATGGGGGCGCCGTTTCGCCAGCCGGAATGGTCGGCATTGGCGCTGATGGAGGGGCCGGAATTTGTGCGCGCCGCGCATGATGCCTTTATCGGATCTGGTGCCACAATCATCACCACCAACAGCTATGCTGTTGTGCCATTTCATATTGGCGAGGATTTGTTTCGCGATCAGGCAGGTGCCTTGCTGGATTTGGCTGGCCAATTGGCGCGTGGTGCCGCCGACTCGGCAACACATCCGGTACAGGTCGCCGCAGGTGTGCCGCCAATGTTTGGATCATATCAGCCAGATAAATTTGACGCTGGCCGTGCCGCCGAGATGATTGGACTGTTTCGCCAAACGCTTGACCCCTATGCCGATTTTTTCATGGCTGAAACCCATAGCTCGATTGCCGAAGCTTTATGTTTTCTGGCCGTTTTTGCTGATTGTGACAAGCCTGTTTGGCTGTCGCTCACATTGGAAGATGCCAACCCGGTTGCTGGAACGCCGCAATTGCGGTCAGGCGAGCCATTGACCGATTTATTGGCAGCGATTGATGACGCGCCGCCATCGGCTGTTTTGTTTAATTGCAGCCAGCCTGAAGTGATGGATGATGCAATACGGACCGTGGTTGCCCATTTCGCTGGCAGAGCGATGCCGCCGCTTGTTGGGGTTTTGGCCAATGCCTTTCCTTTGATCGAAAAAACATATAGCGGGGCAAATGCCAGCCTGCATGATCTGCGCGCCGATATTACGCCGTCTGCCTATGCTGATTATGCGGTGAAATGGGCGGCATCGGGTGCTGGCATTATTGGTGGCTGTTGCGGTATCTCGCCCGATCATTTAAGCGAGGTGAAAACCCGTTTAATTGGCTAGTATATCGTCATTGGCAGTGCCTTTTGCGATTTGCCAGATCAGCCAGAAAAAGTTTATGATTTTGTGAAAAACCAACCTGAAACAATTGAAACCGAGGGGCCGACCCATGAAAAATGCCAAACAATTCCTCCAAGAAGCCAATGCTGTCGTTCCGCGCATCTCCGCCGCCGATGGCATTGCCAAACATGGTGCTGGTAACAGCTTGTTCATTGATGTTCGTGATAGCGGTGATATTGCCAAAAGCGGCACGATTGCTGGTGCGCTTCGGATTCCACGTGGATTTTTGGAATTTGCGGCAGATGAAAATCTGCCTTATTTCAATGCAAGCCTTACCAAAGACGCTGATATTATTCTTGTTTGCGGTGCCGGTGGACAGGCCGCTCTGGCTGGCAAGACGCTAAAGGAAATGGGATACCAGAATGTGTGCAATGTTGGTGGTATTGCCGATTGGATTGCCGCTGGTGGCAAGTCTGAAGCCTAAGGCTTTGGACAAGCGTCCGAAAAGCCAATAATCAAAATCTGTTGCCACAAGGCGAAGGCAGAAAAAAAGGGGGGTTTTGGCCCCCCTTTTCGTGATCGGTCATCAAAAGACCTGTTTTACGGGGAAATGCCCGTCAATTTCTGATCTAGGCGCACCCAGAAGGCTGCTCCTCAGCCCGCCAAACAGAAACCAAGTCCTTCGAACCAAACCGTTTATCACTAGACATCAGATCACCTCCTTTTCAATTTGTTGCAACGATGGGAATGAGCCTAGGAACAAAATCATCGCCTGTCACTAGGTTTTTGCGGGGTGATGATGTGATGGGGCTTGCACTTGTGAAATATGATGACCATTTATACGACGATGACACGCAAACTCACCCACCGTTTTTTATTGCTTCTTGCCCTATTTATGCTGAAAGGGGGCATCATGCCTGCCGTTGCTGCAACCGCCCATGATTTTAGTTTTACCAGCATTGATGGTGGTGAACTGCCATTAGAAACGTATCGTGGCAAAGTGGTTTTGCTGGTCAATACCGCGTCGATGTGCGGCTTTACCGGCCAATATGAAGGGCTGCAAAGCCTGTGGACTGAATATAAGGATAAGGGGCTTGTCGTTCTTGGTGTGCCGAGCGATGATTTTGGCGGGCAGGAATTGGATGATGCCAAACAGGTCAAAGAATTCTGCACGCTGAATTACGGTATTGATTTCCCGATGGCCGATATTGTTCATGTGAAAGGCCCAAACGCGCATCCCTACTATAAATGGATTGCCGATGCGCATGGCGGCCTTGCCGTGCCGCGCTGGAATTTCCACAAACAG
>CAJYBL010000058.1 GCA_913064995.1 uncultured Alphaproteobacteria bacterium | reverse complement strand
TTGCAATCCGAAATGCAAAGACTGCCGCACCGGCCCTCCTGTTGGCGGCTGAAATGAACTATGATCCATGCCCAGAATTTCAATGTAGAATTTGATAGTTGCCGAGAGATCGGTCGCAAGCATAACAATATGATCAATCGATTGGATTTCAGGCTTTTGCATTTTATGTTCCTTTAAAACACCAAAACTAGGCTTATCTCTATATGATTTCAGCCTGTTAGCGGCCAATCGACAGATAGGTAAAGCCAGCATCCTGCATCGCGTCTGGTTCATAAACATTACGCAAATCGACAAGAACCCGCCCGCGCATTGCGGCGGCAAATTGCGCTGGCGTTAAAGCGCGAAATTCATTCCATTCAGTGACAATAACGGCTGCATCAGTGCCATTCAGGCAATCGGCTGCGCTATCACAAAATGTGACATCTTGTGGCAAAAGATGGCGCGCCTCATCCATCGCCTTTGGATCATAGGCGCGCAAAACAGCCCCTGCCTTGGTTAAGGCATCAATAATATCAAGCGATGGGCTGTCGCGCATATCATCGGTTTCCGGCTTAAAGGCCAGCCCCAAAATGGCAATCTTTGCGCCAGCAACTGACCCGCCCATGGCGGCGATAACACGATCAGCCATGGCGATTTTTCGTGCCTGATTATAGCCAACAACCGCATCAACAATGCTTAGATCGCTTGACTGTTGTTCGGCTGTTTTGACAAGCGCCAATGTGTCTTTTGGAAAACAAGACCCACCATAGCCCGGCCCCGGATGCAGGAATTTTTTGCCAATCCGTTTATCCAGCCCCATGCCTTTGGCGACATCATGGACATTTGCCCCAACTTTTTCACATAGATCAGCCATCTGGTTGATGTAGGAAACCTTTAACGCCAAAAATGCATTGCTGGCATATTTGATCAATTCGGATGTTTCCAGATTGGTAAATAAAATTGGTGTTTCGATCAGAAATAGCGGCCGGTACAACGCGCGCATGACATCGCGGGCAGCGTCGGTTTCGGCACCAACAACAACACGGTCAGGACGCATGAAATCGGCAATCGCCGCGCCTTCCCGCAAAAATTCTGGATTTGAGGCAATATCAAATTTTGCATCAGGATTTGTTTTGGCAATGATGCCAGCAACATCGCGGCCGGTGCCAACCGGTACGGTCGATTTGGTTACAACAACCGTATAGCCTGACAGATGCTTGGCAATGTCTTCAGCCGCAGCATACACAAATGATAAATCAGCATGGCCATCGCCGCGACGTGTCGGGGTGCCAACAGCGATAAAGACAGCATCGGCAGCGGCAACCGCCGCGCCAAGATCAAGATCAAAATGCAGCCTTCCAGCCTTGACATTGCGCGCCACAAGCTCGGCCAGCCCGGGCTCGTAAATCGGCATTTCGCCTTGGTTGATTTTTTGAATTTTCGCCGGGTCTTTATCGATGCAAGTGACATCAAATCCAAATTCGGAAAAACACGCCCCCGAGACAAGACCGACATATCCAGTGCCAATGACTGCAATTTTCACAATATTGATTCCTATGATCGCCCCAAGTTTGATAACAGGCAGGCAAAATTTGATCAATCAAAGAGTTTGGGCAGGCGGCAAGAATTATCATCAATTAGGATTTTTGCATTTTTTATGGCAAAGTTTCACGCAAAGGTAACTTGACCTATTTTACCGCCGCAGAGTAAGCCTTTGTGATGGTGGCGTCACCATTTCGATCAGCCGCATTTTAAGGAACAGCACCAATGATCAAAAAAGCGATTTTCCCCGTTGGCGGACTTGGCACACGATTTTTGCCAGCCACAAAGGCGCTGCCAAAGGAAATGCTTCCCGTTGTTGATAAGCCGTTAATCCAATATGCCGTCGAAGAAGCCGCAGCCGCCGGTATTGAGGAATTCATCTTTGTAACCGGTCGTAACAAAACCGCCATTGAAGATCATTTCGATCATTCCTTTGAATTGGAAGAAACGCTTTTTGCCAAGGGCAAGGCAGCCGCACTCGAAACCGTGCGCGGCATGATTCACGAACCGGGAACCGTGGCCTATGTTCGCCAGCAAGAACCGGCTGGTCTTGGCCATGCTGTTTGGTGCGCGCGTCATTTGATCCATGATGAACCGGTTGCCGTTCTTCTGGCTGATGATTTGATCCTTGGTTCAAGTTGTCTGGCTGAAATGGTGGCATCATATCAAGGCGGCAACATGGTTGCGGTTATGGATGTTCCAAAATCTGAAACCGGCTCTTATGGAATCATCACCCCCGGTGCCGATCATGGACAGCTTATCGAAGTATCAGGGCTTGTTGAAAAACCTGAGCCGGCAAATGCCCCATCAAATATTGGTGTTGTTGGCCGCTATATCATTGAATCAGAGGTTTTCGCCCAGCTTGGCACGCAAGATCGCGGCGCCGGTAACGAAGTGCAATTGACCGATGCGCTGGCGCGCCAGATTGGCAAAGTGCCATTCCATGGATTTCGTTTTTCAGGCGAACGGTTTGATTGCGGATCAAAAATCGGTTTTTTACAGGCCAATATCGCCTTTGCCATGTCGCGCGATGATCTTGCCGAACCGCTTGCAAGTTGGATTAAAAACCGCATGGTGATATCTTAAACCCCCGCATCATAACGGGTCGGCATAAGATGTTGTTCTGACGCATTGCGCTATTGCCGACTCCATCAGCAAAGATTTCGATCAAAGGCATTCACATGACAAAGCATGTTTTTCATCCAAGCATTTTACGCGCCTATGACATTCGCGGCATTGTTGATGAGACATTGACTCTGAGTGATGCAAAGGCCATTGGCATTGCTTTTGCGGCCTGTCTTCGCCAACGCGGCTATGGCAATCATGTTGCGGTTGGCCGTGATGGACGATTATCATCACCCGCTTTGGCGGCAGCGCTTTGCGATGGTTTGGTTGCCGGCGGGGCGCGGGTTAGTGATATTGGATGTGGCCCCACACCGATGCTTTATTATGCTGGTGTCACCCTTAACGCCAACGCCGCCATTCAAGTAACCGGATCGCATAACCCGCCAACGCATAACGGGTTTAAAATGGTGATGGATGGCACAGTTTTCTTTGGTGATGATATTCAAGACCTTGGTGCCATCAGCGCCAATGGATCCGCCCTTCAAGAAGGGGGTAGCCACAGCGAAGTGCCGATTTTTGACGATTATATCAGCCGCCTGATTGCCGATGCCAATACCGGCGATTTCACCGTGATTTGGGATTGTGGCAATGGCGCATCAGGGCCAGCGACAATTGCCGCAATACAGAAAATCAGTGGCAATCACAAAGTCCTGTTTGGCGATATTGATGGCTCATTTCCCAATCATCACCCCAACCCTGTTGATCCCGAAACTTTGGCCATTTTGCGAAAAGCTGTTGCCGATGCTGGCGCAGATCTTGGTATCGGCTTTGATGGGGACGGCGACCGGATTGGCATTGTCGATGCCAAAGGCCGTCAAGTACCGGGGGATTTCTTAACCGCTTTTCTGGCACGTGATATTTTGGCACGGCATGCAGGTGCGCCGGTTATTCTCGATGTGAAATCATCCGATATGGCAATGGCCTTGATCGCCGCGGCTGGTGGCGATGCGCAAATCTGGAAAACCGGACATAGCCATATGAAAACCCGAATGGCCGAAATCAACGCACCATTGGCCGGTGAAATGTCAGGGCATATTTTCATCAAAGACGGGTTTTACGGATTTGATGATGCGCTTTATGTTGGCCTTCGCGTTCTTTGTCAGATGGCCAAGACCGGTCAAAGCATCACCGATTTTGTTGATAGCCTGCCGCCACAACATGCAACGCCTGAATTACGCATTGATTGCCCTGATGATCAGAAATTCGGTGTCATTGACCGGCTCGCCACTGAAGCAAAAACACGTTTTGGCGAAGAAAGGCTAAACCTTATTGATGGCGTAAGAGTGCGAAATGATGATGGCTGGTGGCTTGTTCGAGCCTCAAACACCGAGGCGGCACTTGTCGCGCGGGCCGAGGGCAAAACACCCGAAATTCTAAACACGCTTGTTGGTCAAATCGAGGACGCACTGGCTGGTGCTGGGCTAACATGGCAGCGGCCGTAAAACCAGCCGCCATAGACAGTTTGGTCATCAAAAACCAATTACCGAAAAATCTACCCACGAAATACAACTATTTCCAGCAAAACACGCGCCTTGCAACTTGAAACGACCGGCTGCTTCGGTTAATGATGAACAAAATTCACCCATACCCCCCTTCCCGATGAACTTCACGGGTTGCCTGCTGAAGCGGAGCAAATAATGTCAGATGTTACCATCCATGGCGGTTTAACCATTGCCACGGTTCTTTATGATTTAGTAAATGACGAAATTCTTCCTGGTACCAACATAACGCCTGTGGATTTCTGGAACGGTTTTGATCAGGCGGCGCATCAACTCGCACCAAAAAATCATGCGCTTTTGGAAACAAGAACAAGGCTTCAAAACCAGATTAATGACTGGCTAAAGGCGCATGGCAATGACGGCATTGATCCAGTCGCCTATGAGTCATTTTTAAGTGACATTGGCTATCTTCATGCAGATAGCGGCGATTTCGAAATTGAAACCAGCAATGTTGATCCAGAAATTGCCACCATTGCCGGCCCCCAGCTTGTCGTACCAATTACCAATGCACGCTATTCACTGAACGCCGCCAATGCACGTTGGGGTAGTCTTTATGACGCGCTATACGGAACCGATGCGATTAGTGACGCAGATGGTGCCGAAAAAACGAACAGCTATAATCCAGCTCGTGGCAATAAAGTCATTGCCTTTGCTCGTGATCTTCTGAATAAGTCAACACCGCTGGCAAAGGGCAGCTGGAATGATGTAACCGGTTTTGCCATTGTCGATGGATCGCTTGTCGTGGCAATGGGTGATGGCCATACAGGCCTTGGCGATCATGACCAATTTGTCGGTTATACCGGCAAAGCCGATGCACCAAGCAGCATTATCCTGATCAAGAACGGGCTTCATCTTGAAATTATCATCGATGCCAAAGGCGCCATTGGTACCGGTGATGCAGCGCATATAAATGATGTGATGGTTGAATCAGCACTGACAAGCATTATTGATCTTGAAGATTCAATTGCCGCGGTTGATGCTGAAGATAAGGTTCTTGCCTATCGCAATTGGAACAAGATCATGCGCGGAACCTTGACCGCGAGTTTCACCAAGAATGATGAAATCATGGATCGCAAATTGAATGACGATAAAAGCTTTATCACCGCTGATGGCAACCGCCAAACGCTGCGCGGACGGGCATTGATGCTGGTTCGCAATGTTGGACATTTGATGAGCAATCCAGCCGTGCTTTTATCTGATGGGAGTGAAATTCCCGAAGGGATTTTAGATGCTTTTATTTCAGTCGCCGCAGCACTGCCTGATTTTGCCAGCAAGCAAAATTCACCAGCAGGTTCAATTTATGTTGTAAAGCCTAAAATGCACGGTCCCGATGAAGTGGCTTTTGCTGTTGAAACCTTTGATATGGTCGAACAGCTTTTGCAGCTTCCCGCCAATACAATCAAAATTGGCATCATGGATGAAGAGCGCCGCACCACGGTTAATTTGAAAGAATGTATCCGGGCGGCAAAATCACGCGTTGCCTTTATCAATACCGGATTCCTTGATCGCACCGGCGATGAGATTCACACATCAATGTATGCTGGCGCGATGATCCGCAAAGGCGATATGAAAGCCGCAGCGTGGATTTCAGCCTATGAAGATTGGAATGTCGATATTGGGCTTGCTTGTGGATTTTCGGGCAAGGCACAAATTGGCAAAGGCATGTGGGCCATGCCAGATTTGATGGCCGATATGATTACCCAGAAGATTGGCCATCCAAAAGCCGGTGCCAATTGCGCCTGGGTGCCATCACCAACGGCCGCCACATTGCATGCCTTGCATTATCATGAGGTTAATGTTGCCAAACGTCAGGCCGAATTGACCGGAAAGGCACGCGCCAGCCGGTCAGATATTCTGTCGATCCCCGTTGCCAGCCGTCCAAATTGGTCAGATGAAGATATCCGCGCTGAATTGCGCAATAATGCCCAAGGCATTCTTGGCTATGTCGTTCGCTGGATTGATCAGGGTGTTGGCTGTTCGAAAGTGCCCGATATTCACAATGTTGGTTTGATGGAAGACCGCGCCACTTTGCGGATTTCATCGCAGCATATTGCCAATTGGCTTCACCATAAAATCTGTGATGCCGATCTTGTTATGGAAGTGATGAAGGAAATGGCGGCTGTCGTCGATGCACAAAATGCCGGTGACGTATCTTATGAACCAATGGCTGGGCATTTTGACGAGTCAATTGCCTTTCAAGCAGCGCTTGATCTTGTCTTTAAAGGCATTGAGCAGCCATCAGGCTATACCGAACCGGTTTTACACGCGCGCAGGTTGGAAAAAAAGGCGCAAGCCAAAGCGGCGTAAAGACTCTGACAAAACGCGAAACAGGCTGTGACGCGGCAATGCTTCATGGCCTTTTTCATGTCCAATAAAGGCCGGTTAAGATTGCGGGTTTGACGGGTAGATTTCTTCGCGCAGCTTTTCACGAAGCTGGTCGATCAAAACCGGTTTACCATCACGCTCGACATGCCAGAAACTCCAGCCATTACATGATGGCAGCCCTTGAAGCTGTGCGCCAAGGGCGTGAATTGACCCTGTTTGTTTCTGGTCGGTCAAGAGCGAGCCATCGGCGCGCACCTTGGCCTGAAACCGTTTCTTGGCGTCAAACAGACGGTCGCCCGGCTTTAATAATCCATGTTCGATCAAATTGCCAAACGGCACCTTTGGCAAGGCACGCCGCGGGGTTGTTTCCAACAGATCATCCGAGGCAATTGGCGTAACAGCGGCCAATCTTGTTTTGGCAATTTTGACATAGCCAGAATTTTGTTCGATGCCGATGAAGTTACGGTTCAACCTTTTGGCAACCGCACCCGTTGTGCCAGTGCCAAAAAACGGATCCAGAATCACATCACCACGCCGAGTCGAGGCCAAAATAACCCGCGCTAGCAAACTTTCAGGCTTTTGCGTTGGATGGGCTTTTTTACCATCTTCCTTGATCCGTTCATTGCCTGTGCAAAGCGGCAATTCCCAGTCAGAGCGCATCTGGACATCATCATTCAATGCCTTCATCGCTTCATAATTAAACACATGGCGCGATTTTTGTGATTTTGCCGCCCAGATCAGCGTTTCATGCGCATTGGTAAAACGTCGCCCGCGGAAATTTGGCATTGGATTGGTTTTGCGCCAGATCACATCATTCAACACCCAGAAATCAAGATTCTGCAAAATCGTGCCAACGCGGAAAATATTGTGATAGCTGCCAATCACCCAAACAGCACCATCCGGCTTTAACACACGGCGTGCCTCGGTTAACCAAGCAGCGGTAAAGGCATCATAAGCCGCAAAAGAATCAAATTTATCCCACGCATCAGTGACTGCATCGACATGCGTTTGATCGGGGCGCGACAAATCACCAGCCAATTGCAGATTATACGGCGGATCAGCAAAAACCAGATCAACCGACTGGTCGGCAATTTGGCGCAATTTGGCGATGCAATCGCCTTGTAGAATTTGATTTACTTTCACCAGACAAAGCCCATTTCATTCATCTTTCGCCAGCCAGGCGCCAGCGCTGACTGTCTAAAAGAATCACAGAATCAATATAAGTCAACAACTTATCAGGCTTTCTTAAAGCTATATCAATATATTGTGGCTGAACTGCCTATGAATATGCCTATCTTGTGATAAGGGCATCCTGCTTGGCCGCCGCCAGACCGGTCTTGGCGCAAAAAATGATCAAAAGTGACTGCTGTGTCGGCGCTTTAGTCGCCAGTATCAAGATAACGGCGGATTGGCTTAAAGCTGTGCCGGTGATGCGGTGTGGGGCCAAATTGGTCAAGGCCAGCCTGATGCGCCTTGGTGCCATAACCCATATTGCTTGCCCAGCCATAATCAGGATAGACCAAAGCAAGATCCTGCATAATTTGATCGCGCGACGTTTTGGCAATGAGTGACGCCGCTGCGATTGATAATGACCGGCTGTCCCCTTTAATCAGGGCAGTTGCTGGTAACGGCATGTCGGGAGGCAGTAAATTACCATCAACAAGCGCATGAACCGGCGCGCGCCATCCGGCGTTGACCATTTTCTCGGCCAGTTTCGATGCCGCCATCACCATGCCCGCAAACGTAGCCGTCAACATGCCCATCTGCTCAAGTTGCGCAACCGCGATCGAGAGCCTACG
>CAJYBL010000057.1 GCA_913064995.1 uncultured Alphaproteobacteria bacterium | reverse complement strand
ATCAATTGCGATTCATGCGAATCCAACTGCTTGTCGGCAAGCACCACCATCCAGATCATTTCCAAAATGATAATCCGGTCATCCATTTCGGTTTCGGTACGGATCTGGCGAACAAGGCTGTGAATTTCAATGCGTGAGCCATGCGCTGTAATCGCCTCATCAAGAAGGCTCTTTGCCTTGTCATCCGCAAGCTCAAGCTGTTCGGTCAATAAATGCAGAATACCGTCACGTTCGGCATCATCAAGATCACCATCGGCCATACCTGCCTCAACAAGAAGCGCGGTAATGGTGGTTACAAAGGCCTCATCCTCACATGGCACGGTCGTGCCGCCATCTGAAAATTCTTTAACCCATTCAGAAAATTGATTTAACATTTAATCCTCGTCACTTTCTAATCCTGTTTTCAGCCGATCAGTTTCCCGACGCTGACGTTTTGTTGGTCGCCCACTGCCTCTGCCACGCGCCTCAAATTCAGGCGGTTTGGTTTTTGCCGCCTTGCGAGGCGTTGCCTCAACCGGCGCCAGATCTTCAAACAGCAATGCCGCTTCGGGCGCTGGCCCGCGGCGGGTGCCAAGCGCCACAACTTTAATCACACGCACCCGATCGCCCTGAACAAAGGTCAAGACCTGCCCGCACAAAGCTTGGCGGTGCGGTTTTGTCATCACCTGACCATCTAGCCGGAAACGTCCTGCCGAAATGGCCTTGCTGGCGGCGCTTCGGGTTTTGAAAAAACGCGCATACCATAGCCATTTATCCAGCCTTATGACCGCTTCTGGCGCGCCAGCATTCATTGGCCTAGGCTTTTGTTTTCAAAGCCGCCAAAACAGCAAAAGGTGAATTGGGATCAGGCTGTTTTTCGGCTTGGCGGCGCTGGCCAGATGGCGGCTTGCCTCCTGCCGCTTTTGGCTTGCGGTTTTGCGCTTTACGATCATCCTTTGGCTTTGCCCCGCGGCGCTGGTTTGGTGCTGGCGCTTTATCAGTGCGCGGTGGACGTGCCTTGCGCTTGCGCTCAAAAATCTGCAATGGTGGCTTTTCCGGATCTTCAGCCGCTTCTTCACCAACGATGACACAACCAAGATCAAGAAGCATCTGCGCCATTTGTTCGCGCGTTGCCCCTGCCAAAGACAGCATGTCTTCAGCGATTTTAAACTGGCCTTGGCGCGCTGCAACACGAACCAGCATCGCAACACGTTCAACCATATCAACCCGCATCACGCGCTGACCAAGCCGCCGGTAACCAACCGCCAACCAATAGGCATCAGGAACATCGGCAACCGCATCAATGGCAACACGCCCTGCTGGTGGCGGCGCACCTTCATAAAATGAGCCATTGGCGAGGCTGAAAAGCAGGCTTCGCAATTCAATCTGTGCCGGTTTTAACAATTCGGGCATATAAACGGTTTCAACGCCGAACCGAAGCCCCAAACGCGCCAAACGCGACTTGTCGCTTTCCTGCATGGCGCGGATCAAATGGCCGATCTCGGCAGTCGGAACCGATCCGAGACGTTCATAAAGAACAAAGGCAATGCCCTTAGCGGCACCGCTCAGGCTGATTGGCGCCGTATCTTGTGCATCAGCAACAGGCGCATCAGCAACAGGCGCGTCGGTTGACACTACCGCTGATTTTGGTTCTTTTTTGGGTTTATGATCACCAACAGGCGCGGCATCGGGTGTTTCCAGAACAATCAACCGGCCTAAAATCGTTTCGACATGTGCAGCGGTGAAACTCACCAAACGCTGGGCCATTCGCTGGGTCTGATCGATTGATAACAGATCACTGGACACAAGTTCGGGGCGCGGCACATAGAGACCGTCACCTTTGACAAGCCGCGCAACCTCGACTTCACGCCATTTCACAGCACCATCAGCGCCAAGCCGGAATGCCGGATCAGCCGATGCTACAAAAGCACGAACCCGACGTTCAATCTCGTCAGGAAGGCCGCGCCGTGCAGCCGCTAGAATGGGAGCTTTATCTTCGCCATCGGCAAGGGTCGGATGAAAGGTAAAACCGTCAAGCCGTCCGACCTCCTCACCCTCAACAAGAACCGTGCCATCATCTTTTACAGAGGCAATCAAATTTTTCGTTTCCTTCAATCTTCTACTCAAATGCGCGGCACGTTTATCCACAAATCGTTCGGACAGCCTGCCATGCAGGCAATCTGACAGCCGATCTTCAATTGACCGGGCACGATCCTGCCACTCGATGGGGCTGTCTGTCCAGTCAGAACGGTGTGTGATGTATGTCCAAGTCCGAATATAAGCAAGTCGCGTCATTAATGTATCAATATCGCCATCAATTCGGTCAAGCTGCGCCATTGCTTTCGCAACCATATCATTGCCAAGCACGCCTTTGGCCACAAGCGTCAGAAAAATATTTGCAAGCATGTCATAATGATTTTCATGAAGGCTTTGCCGGAAATCAGGAATCGACGCGACAGCCCACAGCAGGCGTACATCACGCGCACCCGACACCGCATTACGAATTTCAGCACGGCTGGCAAGCGCTGTTAGCGCCTGATGGTCAAGCGCATCACCTTTGCGAAACAGAAACGGCAATGGCGGTGGCGCCTCAAGCGAGCCAAGCAATTGATCAATTGATGAGAAAGCAAGATCTCGATTTCGCCAGTAAAATGCCCGAAGCGGGGCAAAACGATGCTGTTCAATCGCATCAATCATCTCAGGTTCGAGCGCGTGACATCCATCCGTAACGCCAAAACTGCCATCATTCATATGACGACCTGCCCGACCGGCGATTTGCGCCATTTCCGATGGCAATAGCTTGCGCATTTGCCGCCCGTCAAATTTCATATCAGCCGACAAGGCCACATGCCCAAGATCAAGATTCAGCCCCATCCCAATCGCATCTGTGGCAATCAGAAAATCAACATCACCATTTTGATATAATTCGACCTGTGCATTGCGTGTGCGTGGGCTTAGCCGACCCATCACCACCGCCGCACCGCCGCGCTGGCGTTTCACGAATTCGGCGATCTGGTAAACATCGGCCGCGCTAAAGGCAACAATCGCACTTCGGCGCGGAAGACGGGTTAGTTTTTTCGGGCCAGCATAAGCAAGCTTCGACATGCGATCACGAAATTCAAATTTCGCGTCAGGCAATAATGCCTTCAGCAAGGGCGCAGCCGTTTCCGCCCCCATGAACATGGTTTCAAATGCCCCTCTTGCATGCAAAATCCGGTCGGTGAAAACATGACCACGTTCACGATCACCGGCAAGCTGCACCTCGTCAACAGCAACAAAATCAAACCGGCGATTGGCAAGTTCGGCATCGGCATTAGCATCAAGCGGCATTGATTCAACGGTGCAGCAAAGATAGCGCGCACCGGCTGGCAAAATACGTTCTTCGCCTGTCAGCAGCCCAACCTTGCCAACGCCAAGCTTGCGAACAAGCCGGTCATAATTTTCCCGCGCCAAAAGCCGCAACGGAAAGCCGATCATGCCGCTGGCATAGCCGGTCATGCGTTCAAGCGCCAAATGGGTTTTACCGGTGTTGGTCGGGCCAAGAACCAGTGTCAGGCTTTGCGAGGAATAAATCGACATATGAAACTGGTTTTCTGTATCGCCGGAGACAATTAGTGTTTGCCACTATAGGCAGCCCCAGCCGCGGAAATCTAGCCAAATAGCCCGCCTTTTTCGTGATAAGCCAAAACCGTTATGAAAAACCCCCGCCAGAGATGATCATGGCGAGGGTTTTGAAACATGATGGGCAACAATGTGATGGCTCTTACCTGTTTTATTTGATGCTAATCTAAATCAGCTGGCTATGCCGCAAGCTGGCGAAGCACATATTGAAGAATGCCACCATTTTTAAAATAGGTTGCCTCACCATCCGTGTCGATACGCGCCAGCAGATCAATCGTTTCGCTTCGCCCATCGGCAAAGGTAAAGACCGCCTTGACCGCCATGCCTGGTGTTACCCCATTGGCAAGACCTGAAAGGCTGATCTCTTCATCGCCAGTCAAGCCCAAGGTTTCACGACTAACGCCGGCTGGAAATTGCAATGGTAAAACCCCCATACCAATCAGATTAGACCGGTGAATCCGCTCAAAGCTCTCAACAATAACAGCCTTGATGCCAAGCAAACAGGTGCCTTTTGCAGCCCAGTCACGGCTTGAACCAGTGCCATATTCCTTGCCACCGACAATGATCAGCGGTGTACCTTCATCAGCATAGCGTGACGCCACATCATAAAGCGGTGCAACCTCGCCCGATGGCACATGACGGGCAAATCCGCCCGTCGTTCCAGCGGCCGCCATGTTTTTCAACCGGATATTGGCAAAGGTACCGCGCATCATCACCTGATGATTGCCACGGCGTGCGCCAAATGAGTTGAAATCAACCGGACGAACCTGATGGTCGGTCAGGAAATCAGCAGCCGGTGTATCGCGGGCAATGCCGCCAGCTGGCGAAATATGATCCGTTGTGATCGAGTCACCGAGAAGCGCCAGAATGCGCGCGCCACTAATGTCACTGGCTGTTTCTGGAATTTCGCGTGTCATCCCTTCGAAATAAGGCGGGTTCTGAACATAGGTCGACCCGTCATTCCAATCATAGGTAAGACCGCCAGATGTGTTGATTGCCTGCCATTCCTTGGTGCCTTCAAACACATTGGCATAGCGTGACCGGAACATTTCGGCTGAAATAACCTGATCAACAACTTTGCGGATATCATCATTGCTTGGCCATAGATCTTTCAGATAGACGTCATTGCCGTCCTGATCCGTGCCAAGGGGCTGATCACTCAACACTTTGGTAACCGATCCGGCAAGCGCATAGGCCACAACCAATGGCGGTGATGCCAGATAATTGGCCGCCGCATGTGGGCTGACCCGGCCTTCAAAATTCCGGTTACCTGACAGAACCGCGCTGACAACAAGTTCATTTTGGTCAATGGCATTGACAATCGCTTCGTCAAGCGGGCCCGAGTTACCGATACAAGTTGTGCATCCATAACCAACTGTATTAAAGCCAAGCGCGTCAAGATGTTCGGTCAAACCAGCCGCATCAAGATAGGCTGATACAACCTGACTTCCCGGTGCAAGCGATGTTTTAACCCACGGCTTGACGGTAAGCCCCTTTTCATGTGCTGCCTTGGCAACAAGACCAGCCGCCACCAAAACCGATGGGTTTGAGGTATTGGTGCATGATGTAATCGCGGCAATCATCACATCACCATCAGCGATTTCATAATTGGCATCGGCAACCGCAACTGATTTTGGCGCTGACCGGCCAGTGCTGTCGGCCAATGTGCTGGCGAATGAAGCGGCAACATCCGGCAGGGCAACACGGTCTTGGGGGCGCTTTGGCCCGGCAAGTGATGGCACAACAGTGCCAAGATCAAGTGACAATGTATCGGTAAATTGCGGATCAGCCGCATTTGATTCGCGCCACATGCCTTGTGCTTTTGCATAGGCTTCAACAAGCGCAACACGATCATCATCACGACCTGTCAAACGAAGATAATTGATCGCCTCTTCATCAATCGGGAAAAAGCCACAGGTCGCGCCATACTCAGGTGCCATATTGGCGATTGTGGCGCGGTCAGCCAAAGATAGCTGGTCAAGTCCCGGGCCAAAAAATTCAACAAATTTGCCAACAACACCGCGTTTGCGAAGCGACTCGACAATCATCAGCACCAAATCGGTGGCCGTTGCCCCTTCGGGCAATTTACCGTCAAGGCGAAAGCCAATGACATCCGGCACCAGCATCGAGATTGGCTGGCCAAGCATCGCTGCTTCGGCTTCAATACCGCCAACACCCCAGCCAAGAACGGCAAGACCATTGACCATTGTTGTGTGACTGTCAGTGCCAACAACCGAATCAGGATAAGCATAGGTTTTGCCATCTTCGTCGCGTGTCCAAACGGTTTGCGACAAAAATTCAAGATTGACCTGATGGCAAATGCCGGTTCCAGGTGGCACAACGCGGAAATTATCAAACGCGCCTGCGCCCCAGCGCAAAAACTCATACCGTTCCTTATTGCGCGAAAATTCCAACGCAACATTTTTCGCCGCAGCATCCTTGCCGCCTGCGTGATCAACCATGACCGAATGGTCAATCACCAGATCAACCGGTGACAGTGGATTGATCTTTTCCGGGTTGCCGCCGATCGTCTGCATAGCATCACGCATCGCCGCCAAATCAACAACAGCAGGGACACCTGTGAAATCTTGCAGAAGAATCCGCGACGGGCGAAACGCAATCTCGCCCTTCTGGCCGTTATCTGCCCAATTTGCCAATGCTTCGATATCGGCCTTGGTAACTGAACCACCATCTTCATTGCGCAGCAGGTTTTCCAGCAAAACTTTTAACGAATAAGGCAGCTTTTCCAGCGCCGGATAGGTCTTTGCCAGCACGGCAAGCGAATAATAGTGATATGTTTTTCCAGCTGCATCTAGGCTGGCACGGCATGCATCGCGCAATGTCTCTGACATGGCGTTCTCCTTTTCAAGGTCAAACCCTAAAATAAAATGAAATGGCCAACCCGAGGGGTGCCTCAAAGCGGTCATCAATTGTTATAGCCAAAATAACGCGAAGTTTCCAGAGGGTATTTGCAGCTTCTGACACAGCTTCTGACACAGCTTCTGACAAAGCGAAAATGACATTGCAACACCAAAGCCCCTAGACCCAGAGGGCCAAGCGCGGCTAGATAGTGATTATGACAGATCATGACCACAAGAAAACGGCACGTAAAACAGCGCCAAGCACGGCAGATAATTATCTGCATATCAAACAACTAAGCGTGCTCCGCGGTATGGTTTTGGTAATCAGGAGTTTGTCGCATCAACAAAGTGCTGGCGATATTTGCTGTTTGACCGGTCCAAACGGGGCTGGAAAATCAACCTTGCTTCGCACGATCGCTGGCCGTCTTCCCGCGGCGGGTGGTGATATTAGCTGCGCGGTGCCAATTATTTATGTTGGTCATACTGATGGTTTGTCAGGCGCTATTAGCGGGCGTGAAAATCTTGCTGGCTGGGCAAAAATTAACGGGTTTCTGACAACAGAAACTGCCATTGATACAGCGTTATCCAGTTTTGCCACCAACCGGTTTGCTAATCTGCCGGTGCGGGTTTTATCGCGCGGCCAGCGCCGCCGGCTGGCGCTTGCCCGATTGGCGCTGGCTCCGGCGAACAGCCTTTGGCTTTTGGATGAACCCAATGCTGGCCTTGATCAGGCATCAAGCCGCATTCTTGACGACATTGTGCAAAAACATGCAACGGCTGGTGGCATGGTGCTGGCAGCAACGCATTTTGATTTTGCCGCAGCGGCAAAGCCGCGATCATTGCATTTGCCCGGGCTGGTGACATGAAACCGTTTTTTGCACAAATCGAACGTGATCTTCTGATCGCATGGCAGAACCGGCAAGATCTTGGGGTGATGCTGGTCTTTTTTGTAATCATCATTGCGCTTTTCCCGCTGGCAATTGGCGCCAATGCCACGGTTCTTGATCCGCTTGGCGTGCCGGTGATTTGGATTGCTGCTCTGCTTGCCATTCTTGCCGGATTCGACCGGCTATTCGCCCAAGATGTTCGCGATGGCTGGCTTGATCAGATTGCCCTTAGCCAGCTGGGGCTGGGCTGGTATGCGCTTGCCAAGGCCATCTCGCATTGGCTTACCGCCGGATTACCGCTTTTGATCATGACCCCGTTAATGGCAATGATGCTGAATATTCCGTTGCAGCAATGGCCGCCCCTTTTGGTCGCTCTATTGATTGGCAGCATGGGATTAACCCTTCTTGGCGTGATTGGCGCAGCCCTTTCCGAAGGGGCGCGGCGCGGCACCGCATTGATGGCTTTATTGATCCTGCCGCTGGCGGTGCCATTGCTTATTTTCGGCACGCTTGCTTCGCAAAGTGATCGCGGCATCATCAGCCCGCATCTAATGCTTTTAGGCGCCGTTTTTGCGCTGCTTTTGGCCTTGGCACCGCTAGTCGCGGCAAGCGCCTTGGAAATTGGCGAAACCGAAACCGGTCTTTGAAATCAATGAACGCAATCATTCAGCAATCGAGCATCTTTTCACCAACGGAAAAACAGGATATATCTCGCCACTATGTTTGATTATTTTGCCAATCCGTCGCGTTTCATGCGCATTGCCAACCGGTTACTTTTACCGCTCGTGATCCTCAGCCTAAGCACCGGTGCAATCGGATTATATCTTGGTCTATTTGTTGCGCCTGCCGATTATCAGCAAGGCGATACAGTTCGCATCATCTATATTCATGTTCCATCAGCATGGCTGGCCCTGTTCGGCTATGTTGGGCTGGGGCTATG
>CAJYBL010000056.1 GCA_913064995.1 uncultured Alphaproteobacteria bacterium | reverse complement strand
CAAAATATTATTTTCTGTCAACACGTTAAGCCGTCTAAAGCAAAATGCTTTTTCGATGACGCTTCGCGATATCACGATTGAGGCGCGCGCTGGTGAAATTTATGGGATCGCCGGTATCGCTGGTAACGGCCAAGATGAATTAATGGCGGCGCTAACCGGTGAATGGCTTGGCAATGAAACGGGGGTCATCACTCTTGGTGGAGGTGATATTTCATCGCAAGGGCCAGCTGAACGACGCCTTGCGGGTATGGGATTTATTCCTGAAGAGCGCAATGGCCATGCGGCGGTGCCGTCAATGACGCTTGCCGACAATGCGTTGCTAACCAATCATTCGCTTGACGGTGTGGTGCGGGGTGGGGTGCTTGATCTGGCCGGCATGCGCGCCAAAGCCGCAGAGATTGCAGCAAGTTTTGATGTTCGCCTTCCCGAGCCTAACCCGCTGGCATCATCCTTATCGGGTGGTAATTTGCAGAAATTTGTCGTTGGGCGCGAAATTATCAAAGTGCCGCGCGTGCTTATAGTATCGCAACCAACATGGGGTGTTGATATTGGGGCGGCGGTGTTTATCCGTGCGGCAATGCTTGATCTTGCGGCCAAAGGGTCGGCAGTGGTGATGATATCGCAGGATCTTGAAGAAATTTTCGCAATTTCGCATCGCATTGCCGTATTGCATGATGGTGTTTTATCGCCTGCTGAATCGGCCACAAAATTGACGGCTGAAAAGGTTGGGCTTTTGATGGGCGGCAGTGATGCCTTAAAAGATGTGGCACAAGACGCGGCTCAAGATACTGCTCAAGGAGTGAGCGAATGATCAGCATGACTCCGCGCAAACATATTCCCCTGTCGCTGACCTTGCTGACGCCAGCGATTGCCATTTTCCTAACCTTGGCTGTTGGTGCCGGCATTTTTGGTATTCTTGGCTTTAGCCCGCTTGGGTCACTTTATACTTTTTTTGTCGCGCCAATTTCGCGCCCTGATCAAATTGGTGATCTTTTTGTAAAGGCCTGTCCGCTGATCATTACTGCCACTGGACTGGTATTTTGTTTTCGGGCGAATGTGTGGAATATCGGCGCTGAGGGTCAGTTGGTTTTTGGCGCCATCTTTTCGGGTTGGGTGGCGCTGAGTTTTCCGGATTGGCCAGCGATAACCCTGATGCCGGCAATGGTCATTGCAAGCATTATTGGCGGCATATGCTGGGCGATGATACCGGCATTATTAAAAGTCAGGTTTAACACCAATGAAATTTTGGTGTCTTTGATGCTGACTTATGTTGCGGCGCTGTTTATTGACTGGCTGGTGCGCGGCCCGTGGCGTGATCCGATGTCATTCGGGTTTCCGCTGACGAAAATGTACAGCGATGCTGGCCTGATCCACCGGATTGATGTGCCGTTTGTTGGCGGTTTGGGGCAATTGCATTGGGGGGTTGTCGGCGCGTTGCTATTGGCGACTGCTGGCAGTTTCGTGCTGTCGCGCACGATTTTAGGGTTTCAGATCAAGGTCATGGGCGATGCGCCGCGGGCAGGCCGGTTTGCTGGATTTAAGCCGCATCTGGTGACGATTGGCGTGATGGCAATTGCTGGGGGTGCAGCCGGGCTTGCGGGAATGGTTGAAGTGTCTGCCAGCATGGGTCAGTTGCAGCCGAATGTGTCTTTTGGTTATGGATTTACCGCCATCATTGTTGCATTTCTGGCGCGGTTAAACCCGATTGGGGTGATTTTTGCCGGTCTGATTGTTGCCCTTGCCGAACTTGGTGGTGATTATGCGCAGATCGCGCTCGGCATGCCAAAGGTGGTGACAGGTGTTTTTAAGGGGATCTTGCTGTTCATGCTGTTGGCGGGCGAGACATTTAACCGTTATCACATCACCTGGCGGCGTCCGGCCGTGATGCCGGTTTCAAAGGAGCAATAGAATGGAAGCTTTGATCCTAACCGTTCTATTGACGTCGGTACCGTTGATTCTTGCGGCAACGGGTGAATTGGTTGCCGAACGAAGCGGGGTGTTGAATCTGGGGGTTGAAGGCATGATGCTGATGGGGGCTGTATCGGCCTTTGCGGCAACATCGATCCTTGGAAATCCTTATATGGGCATTCTGGCTGGTGCGGTTGCTGGCGCGATGACCGCCGCAGTATTTTCGCTATTTGCCTTGGGTCTTGCCACCAATCAGGTTGCAACGGGTCTTGCCCTGACCATTTTTGGGTCAGGCTTGTCAGGGCTTGCTGGCGCGCCCTTTGTCGGTGGCACGGTTGATGGTTTGCCTAATCTTGCCATTCCGCTCCTTGTTGATATTCCGGTTATTGGCAATTTGCTGTTTAACCACGACATCATGGCCTATTTATCCGTTGGATTTCTTGTGCTTGTGGCGTGGTTTTTGAATCGGACGCGGGCCGGTTTGGTGTTGCGGGCAGTTGGAAATAGTCACGATTCGGCACATGCGCTTGGTTATCGAGTGCTTTTGGTGCGGTTGGGTGCCGTGTCATTTGGCGGTATGATGGCCGGCCTTGGTGGGGCATATTTGCCGCTTGTGCTAACGCCACATTGGTCTGAGGGCATGACTGCGGGGCGGGGCTGGATTGCGCTTGCGCTTGTGGTCTTTGCATCTTGGATTCCTTCGCGTATTCTCATTGGCGCGTTATTATTCGGCGGAATTACAATTATGCAGCTGGCAGGACAGGCGCGGGGATGGACCGTGCCTTCACAGATGCTGTCGATGCTGCCTTATATTGCGACAATCATTGTTTTGGTGGTGATTGCGCGGAATCGTGATTTTGCATTGGCAAATTCCCCAGCCTGTTTGGGGCGTTTGTTTATCGGCAACAAATAGATGTCATCAGGCATCGCATTTTTCTATGGCGTTAGGCATTTAATTTTTCAGGAGGAAACAATGAAAACAAAAACTACCCTTTCATTTGGTGCAGTTGCTACTGCTGCCAGCTTGGCCTTGTCGGCCTTGGTTGGTTTTACAACCGTTACAGCGGCGAATGCAGCCGATAAGGTCAAAGTTGGCTTTGTCTATCTGACAACACCTGGTGACCATGGCTGGACTTATGCGCATGAAGTTGCTCGTCAAGATGTTGAGAAGCATTTTGGAAATAAGGTTGAAACAACATTTGTTGAAAATGTGCCAGAGGGCCCTGACTCGGCACGCGTCATCCGCGAACTGGCAAAACAAGGAAATGACATCATTTTCACTACATCTTTTGGCTACATGGATCATACGATCAAGGTCGCTAAAGAATTTCCAAACGTGAAATTTGAACATATTACTGGCTACAAGCGCTCTCCAAATGTAGCTACTGGTAATATTCGGTTTTATGAGGGCCGTTATGTCCAAGGTGTTGTTGCCGGTCTTATGACCAAATCAAACAAAATCGGTTATTTGGCATCTTTCCCAATTCCCGAGGTAATTCAGGGTATTAATGCCTTTGGCATTGGTCTTCGCTCTGTAAACCCAAAAGCCGAAGTTTCAGTTATCTGGGTGAACTCTTGGTATGATCCTGTTAAAGAAGCAGATGCAGCTAAAGTTCATATTGCCGAAGGTGCGGACATTCTTGCTCAGCACACAGACAGCCCTGCTATGTTGCAAACTGCACAAAAAGCTGGTGTACACGGTTTTGGCCAGTCAAGTGATATGAAAGCTTTTGCGCCAAAGGCACAATTGTTTAGCTCAGTGAATAACTGGGGCCCTTATTATATCTCAAAAGTTCAACAGATGATGGATGGAAAATGGTCAACTGGCGACGGCCCTGATCACTGGGCTGGTAACACGTGGGTTGGTATGGCAGATGATTATCTGGTGTTGTCACCATTTGAAAATATGCCTGCGGATGTTGCCAAGGCAGCAGCTCAAGCTGCAGCTGATATCAAATCAGGCAAAAACAAGATCTTCACTGGCCCGATTAAGGATAATGCTGGCAAGCTTCGTGTTCCTGCTGGCAAGACCCTGAATGATGGAGAGTTGTTTCAAACGCTTGATTATTATGTTGATGGTATATCGGGCAAAATCCCAGGCTAATGCGCTAGCCTGTCAATTGAAAAACAGGAAACGGGGTGCCTCGAATGAGGCGCCCCTTTTTTGATGCTGGTGTCAGTGACTATATCAGAAAAATCTTTTAAAACAGGCTATACGCGATCAAAAAAGACTGTATTTTCCAGTTGTTTCTGCGCAGACTATTGCCATGATAAACACAGATCAATTCAGTGCTGGCAAGCCCAGTATTTTCGTGACGCGCCGCTGGCCAGCCGATGCTGAAGCCGCGCTTTCCCAATATTTTGTTCCAACTTTCAATTTGGACGATACGCCGCTTTCGGCTTCCGAAATGGCTGCTGGCTTTGCCAGCCATGATGCCATTGCGCCAACCGTATCTGACAAGATTGGCGCTGATATCATTACGGCCGGTGCCAATGGTAAAGGGCGACTGATTGCCAATTTTGGCGTTGGTGTTAATCATATTGACCTTGGTGCCGCTGCCACGGCCGGTATAGCGGTTAGCAATACGCCCGGTGTGTTAACCGATGCCACGGCTGATCTGGCCTTGACGCTGATTTTGATGTTGTCGCGCCGTGCCGGCGAGGGCGAACGCGAATTACGCGCAGGTGAATGGCAAGGCTGGCGGCCAACCCATTTGATGGGGCGTGCCCTGCAGGGCAAAACACTTGGCATTATCGGAATGGGGCGCATTGGCAAAGCGGTGGCGCAGCGGGCGGCATTGGGTTTTGGCATGAAGATTGTGTTTTACAACCGGTCACAGATTGGCGACATATCGGCCTATTCGGCGCGCCAACTTGATGATGTTGAAAGTGTTTGCCAAACGGCTGATTGTCTGTCGCTTCATTGTGCGGCAAGTGCCGATACACTCAATATTTTGAATGCTGAGCGGTTGGCGATGATGAAGCCCGATGCTTATGTTATCAATACGGCGCGCGGTGATGTTGTTGATGAAACCGCATTGGCGGCGGCGCTTTCGGCCAAACGGCTTGGCGGGGCGGGGCTTGATGTGTTTCAAGGTGAGCCGGTGATTGATCCGGCATTGCTGGCGGCGCCAAATACCGTTTTATTACCGCATCTGGGATCGGCAACAATCGAAACGCGAACCGCAATGGGGCTAAAGGTTGTTGAAAATGCGCGTGCCTTTTTTGCTGGCCAGCCTTTGATCGATCCGGTTTGAGGTAGATCGCATGAATTTTGATGCTTCATTTGAAGCTTTGGTTCGCAACAGCTTTGCCGCGGCGCTTGCTGCCGGACGGCCGGTTCGCATCACCCAATCTGCATATGCATCACTTGATCAGCAACCAACGGCGGTTATTGCGCTTGGCAAAGCGGCTGGGGCGATGGCAGCGGCGGTTCGCGATAGCGGTTATGATGGTTCGGGTCTTGTCATCACCACCGATGAAAATCACCGTCAGATCAAAGGTTTTGATTGCTTTGCCAGTGCGCATCCGGTTCCCGATGAACGCGGTCTTGCCGCCGCAATTGCGGTTGAAAATCTGGTCAAATCCCTTGGACAGGCGGATCATTTGCTGTTGCTGATCAGCGGTGGTGGTTCGGCCCTGTTGCCAGCGCCATCAAGTGGCATCAGCCTTGCCCAGAAAATTGCGCTGAATGATGCATTGCTGGCAAGCGGTCTTGATATTCATGCGATGAATGTGGTTAGGCGGTTATTTTCGCGGTTGAAAGGCGGACGGTTGGCGCGGTTGGCAGCGCCCGCGACGGTAACGCAATTTCTGTTATCTGATGTACCAGGTGATTTGCCTGAATCAATCGCCAGCGGCCCTGCTGTTGCCGATCCGGTGCCGTTTGATGATGCGCTTCAGCTCATTCAAAAACATGGCCTTGATCGGCTGGATTTTGTCATGCCGCATCTGCAGGCAATCCGCAATGGGACCGCTGATGGGCCAGTGCGATCTGGTGATCCGGTTCTTGATCAGGTGCAAACCAAAATTCTGGCTAGCAATGCGCAATGCCGGGATGCGGCTGCAGGCTATATCCGCCAAGTCATGCCCGAAATGCGGTTTCTGGATGCACCAGCCCTTGATGGCGAGGCCAATCAGATGGCAGCGCATTTGGCGGGACAAATTATCGGTCAGCGCCATGCTGGCAAGCCGTATGCGTTGGTGGCTGGCGGTGAAACAACAGTAACGCTTGATATGGCCAATTCCGGCAAGGGTGGGCGGTCGCAGGAACTGGCGCTTGCCTTTGCAGCGGCAATGACAGCAGCTGGATCAAACGCCCCTAATAACTGGGTGATTTTGGCTGGCGGCACCGATGGCCGTGATGGGCCAACCGATGCGGCTGGTGGCATTATCGCTGGGTCACAAGGTTTTGATCAAACGGCAGCGCGTGCCGCGTTGCTATCGCATAACAGCTATGATTATTTAAAAGCGCATGATCAGCTTTTGATGGTTGGGGCAACGGGAACCAACCTTGCCGATCTGGTTTTGATCATCGCGCAAGATTGATGTTTTTGCCAAGGGCGGTTTGTCGTCAAAAATGTTCTGCCACAGAAAAGAGCCGTATAAGAAAAGGGTCGGTCAAGACATAAAGTCCAAACCGACCCTCACTTGCGGATAGGATTGGCAAATAAAACAAACTCCCCCAAGTTGGCTTTGTCTGCCGCAGCCCATATCGCAAAACTCTAGAATCGTCATCTAAATTTTTGCATATCAACTGTTTTTGATGAACCTAGTTTACCCTTTGGGTATGCCTTTGTATTAGGGTTGTGGGCAAGGAAAAAAAAGCAAATTTGAAAATTGTAAAATATTTACATTTTCTATTAGCAGGCTATGCTGAAATTGCAAGCAAAGCGAAATTGGCGGCCAAAATTAAGGAGATGACGCGATGCAGGAGAAAATTCTTGTTGGGCATAAATTGCGGCGGTTTCGCAAATCCATTGGTCTGTCGCAAACAGCGATGGCGGAAGCGCTGGAAATCAGCCCATCTTATTTGAATCTTTTAGAACATAATCAGCGTCCTTTGACTGTTGGGCTACTTCTTCGCCTTGGCAATAGCTTTGATATTGATCTTAAGGATTTTGCCGAAGATGACGCGGCAAACCTATCAACGGGCATGTCTGAAATTTTTGCCGACCCATTGCTTGCCGATGAGCAGGTGCCACGTCGTGAAATTCAGGACATGATTACCGCCGCGCCAGGTGCGGCGCGCGGATTGGTGACGCTGTTTCAGGCCTATCGCAAAGTGCGCGATGAATTAGAAGCGACTGCGGGTGATGGTGGCGTCCGGCAGATGACCAATCCTGTTGAAAAAGTCCGCGCCATATTGCAGCAGTCCAATAATCACTTTCCTATCCTTGAAGAAGCGGCAGATGAATTGCGCCGTAAGGCCAAAATTGAATCGATCAGTGATTTTGGTCTGACAGGTGACAATACGCTTGCCAGCCTTGCCGCCCATGTTAAAGACACGCTTGGCCTTAGGGTCAGAATCATGCCGGTAGAGGTGATGCAGAACCAGCTTCGCCGCTATGATCTGCATCGCCGGGAAATTTTGCTAAGCGAAGCGTTGCGCCGCCCGCAACGGCAGTTTCATCTTTTAATTCAAATCGCGCTACTTAGCCAGCAGGCGGCCTTGGATAAAATCTGCCAAGATCAGGCGGTTCAGGATACGCAGTCGCAATCACTATTGAAAATTACCCTTGCCGGTTATTTTGCTGGTGCGGTGATGATGCCCTATTCGGCCTTTCTGGATTCGGCGAAAAGCCTTCGTTATGATCTTGATCTTTTGGGGCGCCGGTTTGGGTGCAGTTTTGAACAGGTTTGTCACCGCCTGACAACATTGAATGCGCCAAATGCGCGTGGCATTCCGTTTTTCTTCATTCGGGTTGATGATGCTGGCAATATTTCCAAACGGCTCGCCGCTGCCGGTATGCAATTTGCCACGCATGGCGGCACCTGTCCAAAATGGACGATGCATAAAGCTTTTCGGACACCGGAAAAGATTCTGGCACAGGCGGCTGAATTGCCGAATGGACAGAAATATTTCATGCTTGCCCGCACCGCACCGCCATTATGGTCGCCAACCTTGGCGCAATCACCGGAATTTGCTGTTACGCTTGGGTGTGAATTGCATCATGCCCGCGATATGATCTATGCCGATCAAATTGATATTTCAAAATCGGCGCGGCTTGACCAGATTGGCGTTGGCTGTTCGGTTTGTGAGCGCATGGATTGCACCCAAAGAGCGCACCCGCCGATTGGCCATGAATTGCGCTTTGCCGGGCCGATGCGCCGGATCGGTCTTTATGACCTTGGGACCATAGGCACAAACAGCAAATAACCCACAACAATTTT
>CAJYBL010000055.1 GCA_913064995.1 uncultured Alphaproteobacteria bacterium | reverse complement strand
CGCACCCTCTATATTGCGGTGAACAGCCAGCAAGACAGTCCTGAAATGGGAGTGTCGCCATATATTCGGCGTGATGATGGATTGTATATTTTTACCAGTCATCTGTCGCAGCATGTTCGCGATTTGATGGCGCAAGGCGCGGCAACATGTATACTTTGTGCCGACGAAGCCAAAAGCCAGAATATTTGGGCGCGAAACCGGTTGAAATTTGCTGTGGATGCAATTGAAATTGCGCGTGACGATGCCAAATTCGGTGGGCTTTGTTATGATTTTTCCGCAGCGCATGGGCCAACCATGGATTTGATCCGCAATTTTGGCGATTTTCATATGTTCCAGCTAGTGCCGCGTGATGGTGTTTTGGTGTTGGGTTTTGCCAAGGCCTTTACCGTTACCGGTTCTGATTTTGCGATTGCCGCCCATATCAGCAAAGCCTAAAAACATGGCGCATGTCGACCATCTCCCGATTTTCTGGAGTTTTCGGCGTTGCCCCTATGCCATGCGGGCGCGGCTTGCCATTGCAGCAAGTGGTCAAAAAGTTCAATTGCGGGAAATTCTGCTTCGTGACAAGCCAGCCGATTTTCTGGCCACATCGCCAAAAGGCACGGTGCCAGTCCTAAAGCTTGAAAATGGGCAGGTGATTGACGAAAGCCGCGATATTATGTTCTGGGCGCTTGGGCAGAATGATCCTGAAAACTGGCTTGCTGTTTGGCGGCAAAATCCGGCGTTGGCCATGGTATTTCTGGATCGGCTGGATGGCGCGTTTAAACATGATCTTGACCGCTATAAATATGCCAGCCGTTATAATCGTGACGCCGGTTCGGCTCATCGCGATAGCGGCGGCACATTTTTGACGGAGCTTGATCAGGATTTACAGCAAACAGGCGCGCTGTCGGGGCCGCATCTCGGCCTTTTGGATTTTGCCAGCCTGCCTTTTGTGCGCCAGTTCCGTATTGCCGATCCTGACTGGTTTGATGATCAATCCTGGCCGCATCTTCATGCATGGCTTGGTGGTTTTCTTGACTCGGCCAGATTCCGGCTGGTGATGCAAAAATATCCGCAATGGAATCCTGATGGACTATCAATCGCCTTTCCGCCACAGCCCTAGCCGGATTTGCCAGCTGTGGTGCCAAAATTTGGACAGATTTATAAATTGTCATGAAACCGTAACATCAATTGGCAATCATGCCTTTTAAACTAGCGAGCCCATGATGTTAGATATGCCTGAAACAACGACAAAATTGATTGATGTTGGCGCGGTTTTGCAGGCCCGTATGCCATCATTAAAGCATTATCCAGCGGTGATTGTCCGGTTTTTGACCTGGGGCCTTCGCACCCTTGTGAATGAAGACCGCATAAATCAGTTTTTGCAAAAACATGGCTATCTCAAGGGATCTGATTTTATTGATCAGGTTTTTCACGAATTGCAGCTTGATTATCTGGTTCGCCATGACGAAATCAAAAACATCCCTGTCACTGGGCGGGTGTTGATTGTTGCCAATCATCCGCTTGGTGGGCTAGATGGGTTGACACTGCTTCGCCTTATCGGGAAAACACGCCGTGACGTGTCGATTGTTGTTAATGAATTGTTATTGAATATCAATTCACTAAACAGCATGTTTCTAGCGGTGGATGCATTTGGTGGGGAAACGCATAAAGCCGATTTAGAGCGGATTATTACGGCGTTAAATCAGGATCGTGCGGTTATTATTTTTCCCGCTGGTGCGGTGTCGCGGGCAGGGCCAAAAGGCATTCGTGATTGCAAATGGCTATCGGGGTTTTTGCGCATTGCCGAAAAAACCTCGGCACCCATTTTGCCAATTCATATCAGGGCGCGAAATTCGGTTCTTTTTTATCTTGTTGCCAGGTTAAGCGCGACGCTATCCATGCTGATGCTGCCGCGTGAAATGACAGGATTTAAGGGCAAGATCAGCCTGACCATCGGCCAACCAATTCCTATTGGTGATTTTGAGTTACTGCCAATGGGGCGGCGTGAAAAGGCGCAGCTTGTGAACCGGCATTTGTGGCGTCTTGGGCGCGGAAAATCCCCCGTTTTCAAAACGCCAAAAGGCATTATTCATCCGGTGTCACGAAAAACCCTTCGTGATGAGCTGAAATCGGCCGAAAAGCTGGGCGTAACCGCGGATAACAAGCATATTCTGCTGGTTGATTATGCCGAAAACACCGCTGTTATGGATGAAATTGGCCGGTTGCGCGAACTGACCTTTCGGTTGGTTGGCGAGGGCACAGGGCAAAGCAAGGATATTGACCAATTCGATCATTATTACCGCCACCTATTATTGTGGGATGATAATGGGCTGGAAATTGCAGGTGCCTATCGCCTTGGCGAGATATGGCGCTGGCAGGGACAGCCAAAAACAAAGCTTTATTCACATTCGCTTTTTGACTATCAGCCGTCAATTCAGCCCCTGTTCGCGCAAGGTTTGGAACTTGGGCGAAGCTTTGTCCAGCCTCAATATTGGGGGCTTCGCAGTCTTGATTATCTATGGCAGGGGATTGGTGCCTATCTCGCATCGCATCCGCAAGTCAGATATCTGTTTGGCCCGGTCAGCTTGTCAAATAATATGCCAAAACCGGCGCGTGATATGTTGGTGCATTTCTATTCAACTCATTTTGCCGATCCGGATCATTTTGCGATTCCTGCTATTCCTTATGTGATTGATGCGGATAGCGTGGCAAATTTGCGTCAGCATATGCCCGGTCTGGATTTTGACATGGATCAAGAATGGCTTCGCAGCCAACTTGGGTTTATGGGGCTGAAAATACCAACATTATTCAAGCAATATGCCGATGTTTGCACCCCGGGTGGAGTGCGGTTTTGCGGCTTTAGCATTGATCCGGCCTTTAACCATTGTGTTGATGGGTTGGTTTTGGTTGATATTCACCAGTTAAAGCCCAAAAAACGCGCACGTTATATTGGTGAGGCGCTGACCACACTCTCTCAAAGCTGACTCTGGCATAAATTTTGCTTCCATTTTTGTTGACAGCAAACCAAGGAGGAACGTGTTATGGCGCCAAAGTTGGACTCAGATATAATTGTCGATGTGATCGAGGCCACTATTCGGGTGTTGGTTGATACCGGGTTAACCCGCGATGAGGCATTACAAGTGATGCTTAGTCAGATTGCGGTACAGGTTTCACCTGATGTGATGCGAATTGCTACCAAGCTCACTGAAAAATATAATCATGATTTCGATCAGGCGAAATGGCATGCTGATAACCGCAAGTTGGACAAGCCTGTTGGCTCAGCCGAATTTGCCCTTGGCCCGCTCTAGCCACAGGATCTGCCAAATCACTTTAAATGCCTAATTTACTCGTGAACTATGATTTCGCCCGCGGCAGGGTCAACTTCAATGATCTGTCCTGATTTGATAAGGCTGGTCACATCGCCATCTTCAAATCGGTCACACATGGCCATATTGGCCAATGCCGCCCCTTGCACCAGAATGGTGTTTGCCTCATTAAACAAAATTCCCTTGGGCGTGATTCCTCTGGAGGTCATTTCATGCAGCATCCACGCTGAGGCAACGCCACCTTTTGCCGTGTTGAGCACCAAAATTTTTTGATCGTAAGACTCCCCTGCAAGTTTATGCTGTGGCCGAGAGAAAATGCCATTGATTCTATCAAGGTCGTAACGTGTAGAAAAATTATCATCGGCAACCAGTGCTTCACCAGTCACTTTCGGACCAATACCCTTGTGACATTTTAAAACTTTCATCATACAATCTTTCCGTTAATCGCGGCTGCAACACAATCCTTCATGCTCGCAAGTGCTGGCTTATAGCCGTAACCGCCTAAAATATTCACAATTTTTGTTGAATTGCTTAACAAACGAACCCAACCGTTTGCTTCTCCAATTTCTTTTGCGCCTTGCTGATAAAAACAGGTTCCTTCAAGAACAACTCCACCTGCATTTTCAATTTTATCGACAAATCCCATGCGCCTTGCGTCTCCGTAGGTTTGAGGGGATGTACAAACAATCATTGGTACTTTTAATTTTTGACCATCCACAAGGCTGGATACTTTTCCCATTTCTACAATCGAAAGCTGGGGAGCGGCAAAAACAATCACATCAGGTCTCTCACCTTTTGCGCCAAAGTCACTCCGTAACACTGCAAGGTCGTCATCAGTGATTTTTGTAACGGGTAAGCTTGTTCCCCCTACAGCAGCCAGATTGGACGCTTCAGGGGTAATGCCAACTATGTGAAACAGCGGGGTCGATCCATAGCTGGCCATTGCGGCGCCAAAATGTTTAATTTCGTCAGAGGTCGGCACGCTCTCAATTCCCTCGATGACTGGCACTTCCCAGTATGAGCCGGACATACGCCCAATCACCGCGCCAAGAACCCCCCAATCGGTCAATTCGGCAGGTTGAGTTGTTACCTGAAAACGGCGCGTTGCTTGTCGATTCTGGTCAACATGCAAACCATAGCGCGGCGTGCGTCCAGTTAGGCCAGCAGCTAATGCAGATGGACCACCTTCAAAATTAGTACGTGCACCACAAACGCTGTTTGAATAGATCACAACTCCGGTGTCTCCATAGGCCACATGATCTCCAAGCAACGGAGGCATAATTGTTTGATAGTTGACGCAAGTGTTAGTCATCATTATGCCAATCGCCTCGCAAGCAGCTATAAACCGTCGCTCTATATTGGCCATTTCTTCGGTTTGGCCAAGTGGGCGGTAATGATTTAGATCAACCCCGCGCGGGTCGGTGATCATCGGGATGACAACGTGGCTACCATCATTGGCGATCGATTCCATAAAATCCGCGCCAGCCTCACCAATCGATTCAGGGTCGGCCATCATATGTGCCTGACTAACCGCCACCATATCGGGTGCGTCAAAAAAATCGCCAACCTTGATCTGGTGATCAATTGCCCATTGTTTTGCCTTGCCAAAATCGCCGTTCAGCATAGCCTTTTCTTCGTCATTTAACTGCATTTTGGAAACCTTGTCCTTTGCGGTGCCGTCTAAGGTAAGGCTACGCATATTGTGCATTGATCACCAAGCCTAAATAGTTGCAAATTGCATTTTTCTAATCGAAGATGCGTCATGCCCTGCATGTGATCTGTAATTTACCAGCAAAGTGTCTGTCGGGCTTGCCAAAGGCCCCGATCATGCCCATTTACTTTGTGGGCAGAGCGGCCAGGGTTTGGGTGATTTTGATGATTGAAGTATTTTTTGATGGTAAATGCGGGCTTTGCAGTAAAGAGATTGCCTATTACCAGAGTATTGCGCCATCAGGCATTTTTGCATGGATGGATATTGCGACTGACGCATCACCGCTGGCGGCGCATCAAATCTCGCAAGCCGATGCTTTGCGCCATCTTCATGTTCGCGATGCAGCAGGTGATTGGCATATTGGTGCCGCGGCCTTTTTGGTCATTTGGCAGCAGCTTCGTTACTGGCGGTTTTTGGCAGTTCTGGTTGGTTTGCCCATTATCCGCCATATTGCCGCAATGGTTTACAATCGTTTTGCCGATTACCGTTTTGCCAAGCTTGCCCATTGCCAGATTGCGCAAAAGAATCTGCTAAAAGAATCTACAAGCTAGAGACCTTCAAGAACCAGCAACGTCGCCTCGGAATTTGCGAGCCGGATTGATTTAACCGGCGCATATTCGGGGCTGTCTAAAAAGGCATGCGCTGCCGCCATCGATGGAAATCTTACCAATACGATGCGGGTAGGATCCCATAATTCAGTCTGCATAATATCCATTTTACCACCGCGGGTCAGATAGACACCGCCATATTGTTCGGCAATTGGTTTGGCCGCGGCTTTATAATCTTCATAGGCAACAGGGTCAGTGATTTTCGTGTCGACCAGAATATAGGCGGGTTTATCTGCGGTCATTTGAACCATCCTTGGCACGTGTCAAATTTTTGGGCAATCTAGTTCATCAGCGACGCCTTCAACCGTATCAGCGATAATATCCCAGTCACTGGCGGCTTCAAAATCGACTTTTTGGTCAATGCCATATTCGGTTGGCCGATTGATATAGGCGGTGCGCATACCCTCTTTGCGCGCGGCCTCTAGATCATCATTATGCGCTGCCGTCATCATGATTTCATCAGGTGCCATGCCCAAAAGGCGGATGGCGTTTTGATAAACAGCCGGATTGCGTTTGAAGGCACGATGCATATCACTTGAGAAAATAAAATCCCACGGAATACCAGCGCGTTTTGCTATGGTCGATAACAGAACGACCGATCCGTTCGATAGAGGTGAGATTAGGAATTTTGATTTGATCCGCTTTAAACCGGGGACACTGTCAGGCCATGGGGTTAGGCGGTGCCATGCGCGGTTTAGGTGGTCGCGTTCTGCTTCATCGAGCATCGGCAAGCCAAATTGAGGCAAGATTTCATCCAGCCGTTCACGATGAATGACATCAATAGAAACCCATGACCGCTCGCCAGCCGTTACGCGCGCCATACCCGGTCGATATCCGGCGCGCCAAGCACGGGCAAATCCATCACTATCAAACTCGGTAAGGCCCTTTTGTACGGCAACAGCCGCGCCTTCGCGGGCAATTGACGAGCGCCAGTCAACAATGGTGCCAAATGTATCGAATAAAACAGCTTTAATCATGATAAGTCTCAAACATCTGTTTACTGGTGGCGGTCACTTGCGCCGATCAAACTGATGTTGAATTAAGATCAGATTAAACGCTACTGGTCACCGTTTCTTTGTTAAGAAAGCCACTAACAAAGGGCAAACGCAATGACAAATTGCCAAGGCCAAAACCAACAAAGGCAATCAATACCCCGCCATTCAAAACACTGCCGCCGGTCAAAAGCCAACCAACGGTACAACCGCCAGCAATCACCCCGCCAAAGGCCATGAAAAATGCACCAAGGATATAGCGAAGCGGGTGTGGTGCATTGTTAAAGCCTTCAATAACAATGCGGCCAGATAATTTTGCCGATAAAATCGCGCCGATAAAGGCACCGCCAACCAGCCCGAGACCGAATTTCGGGGTGAGGGCGGTCGAATAGACGAAATAGCCAAGACTGTCAGCGACAGGCAGGATAAACCGCAGGCCTTCGACCGGAACTGGATCAAATTCATCGGCACCAATGACGGCAGTGATAAAGAAACAAGCTGGCACCAGCAGGCCAATAGAGGCTGCCATGAGGGCGCGTTTTACGGGCTGGTCGGCACCACCGCGCTGCACGACCAAGACAATAGTCGCAAGCAATAACAGAACCCAGATTGCAAACAGGCTGTGGGATAAAGCCGGGCTGTATTCAATCTGCCCAAGGCTGGCAAGGGTGATCCGCGGCACGGCCAAAACGCCGCTGATTGCCGACCATGCGAAAAGCGATAAAAACACCAATGTGATCAAGGCGCGGATATTACCGCGACCCGATAGGATGATTAACCGCGACACGCAACCACGGCTAAGCCCCATACCGCTCCCGAACAACAAAGTTCCAAAAAACAAACCAACCAGATTTAGCGGCGTTTTGAATTGCCGTGCCGCCTCAATATCGATCAGAACCAGCTGGCGTGCGACCAAGATCGCAATGATAGCTGATATACCAGCAATGGCAACTTGCCAGAGCTGGTTGAACGCGCCGCGTCCTTTGCGGCTGGTCAATGAAAATATCTCGTCATAGGCCGAACGGGCGCAATAATCACTTCGTTCTGCAAGCCAGCCAAATAGACCACCAACAAGCAGGCTTGCTGCTAGAACAATCGTCGTGACACCATAAATGTCGCGCCATTCGATAATCGTTTCCACATTACACCTCTTTCAAAAGCGGTAATGCGTTTCAAATAGCATTTTTTTCTTTTTTGAAAAGGTCGGTCGGCAGTCAAACAAATGAGCATGGTGGTAAAACTGGTAGGGCAATGATAAAATACCCCCATACTAAAAAAAATGCACAGCACCCAAAACACTGCGTATACAGGTCGGGGTGTGTGCTATCAATAAGTGTTATCGATTAGTTGTAAGTTCGAGTAGAACCAAAGAATTTAGCAATCCTAGTGTATAGTCTAGAAACCCATTGTGGTCTTGGCACTGCCCAGGTCACAGCAATCGCTGATACCAAAAGCACCAATTCCATTAATTCATGTAGTAATCCGTACATTGTGTCTCCTTTGTTTGCGAATAGTAATTAGTTGCAACAAGCGATAGGCCATTGACATTTGGCTACAATACAGTATAATGACATATGCCCAGACGCAGAAGCAATCAGCTACCAATCGCAGATGGATGCCTCAGGCGCATTGATTAATGTAAATTGCTGTTCCCAATATTCGCGAACATGTATCTTAATCGCATGGCGGGTCATCTC
>CAJYBL010000054.1 GCA_913064995.1 uncultured Alphaproteobacteria bacterium | reverse complement strand
TCAATCCATGCTTGCTTGCCGCCCTGACGGCTCTACATGGCCGAAACGGCGGCAATATGGTCAGAATCCATAGCATGTGTCATGCCCAAAAACAGACCAAACGACACAAGGCCAAAAATTTCCATTGATTGCAACGCCTGGGCTGTAACCGGGGTCAGAGAACATCCCAAATCACGAATTTGAAGCGGTGTTGAATAGTTATTTAAAAATTTCCGGCTTTTGCGTTTTAAACTGATTTATTCTTGTCTTTTCGCAATGATTGCTAGTTGCCAAATTTATGATTTAGCTGTCACTATGACGGTTAAGAACAAACGGATTTTTTCCGTTCTCACCCTGTTTTGTTATGTATGAGTTTTTTTATGAATGATAACACCGGCTCCGCCTTTAAAGGGCGTGTTGAAGATATTCGCTTTGTGGCTGGCCGTGGCCAGTTTACTGCAGATATTGTTCCCGTAAATGCACTTCATGCCGTATTTTTAAGAAGCCCTGTTGCCGCTGGCATGATCACCGGCCTTGATTGCAATGCGGCCAAGGATGCGACCGGTGTTGTGGCGGTTTTAACCGCAGCTGATGCGGCCGCTGATGGTGTCGCAAATATGATTTGGACAGGCGGGCCTGTTCGTGAAGATGGCGGAGTAACTTTGGATAGTCCGCGTCCATTGCTAAGCGGGGCAGAAATCCGGCATCTTGGCGAACCGGTTGCAATGGTCATTGCGACTTCACGTCAGGCGGCGGCTGATGCGGCTGAATTGATTGATTTACAAATTGAGGCGGCTGATGATGTTGCGCTGTCGGTTGAGTGCATGCTTGATGGGCCGCTGGTATGGCCAGGTACCAATGATAATATCGCGTCATTGCACCGGCAGGGTGACCGCGATGAGGTTGATACAATCCTCGCAACATCAGCGCATGTCAGCCATTTCGAGTTTGATATTTCGAAAATTACCGCCTGCACAATAGAAATGCGAAACTCGATCGGCTTTATTGACGAAAATGGGAAATCCTGTGTAACGACAAGTGCGCAAAGCCCCTATCAGCTTCATGGCGAGCTTGCCCAGCTATTTGGTATCAGCACTGATGAAGTACGGGTCATTTCGCCCGATGTTGGCGGATCATTTGGCATGAAGGGGGCGCTTTATCGCGAAGATGCGCTTGTTGTTTGGGCTGCACGTCGATTGCAAAAGCCGGTTTTTTGGGCGGCTGATCGGGGTGAATCCTTCTTAAGTGACGAACATGCCCGCGCGGTAAGTGGCACTGCCTCACTTGGCCTTGATAAAGATGGCAATTTCACAGCGCTTTGGGTCGATGCCCGAATTGATGCAGGCGCTTATCTGTCTCGCCGTACCAAGGGGCTGCTGAATAATATGGGCGGCGTTGCTGGACAATATAAAACCCCCGCCATTGCAACCCAAATGTCGTTTTTCTTCACCAATACAATGCAAACATCGCCTTATCGCGGTTTTGGGCGGCCTGAAGCAACCTATGTGATCGAACGGCTGATTGATCAGGCGGCGCGCGAAACCGGTCGTGATGCGCTGGCGCTTCGCCAGCAAAATCTGGTGTCGCCTGATGCGATGCCATACCAGACCGCACTGACATTTCTGTATGATTGTGGTGATTTTCCAAGGATCGTCGCGGCGGCAGCGAAAAATGCCGATTACGCAAGGTTTGCAGAACGCCGAAAGGAGTCTGAATCGCGTGGTTTGCTTCGTGGGGTCGGCATTGCCAATCCGATCGAGGTGGCAGGCGGGCCGCTAAAACAGATACGAAAAGACATTGCGCGGATTACCGTTCGTCCAGATGGTCAAATCGTGATCACGCCCGGATTAATGTCGGTTGGGCAGGGGCATGAAACCGCCCTGGCGCGAATGGCGTCAACCCGTCTTGGTGTCGATATGGACAATATCATCTATGAGCAGGGTGATACTGACTTGCTTCCATCTGGAAGGGGAAGCGGTGGATCTGCTGCAACCGTGATTGGGGGGGCGGCGGTTCATGTTGCGTTGAATGAATTTGTGGCGGCTGGCAAATCCATTGCCGCAGGGGTTTTGGGCTGCGAAATTGATCATGTTGTGTTCGATGCTGGCCTGTTCAGCAACCCAGCAGATTCAGTGCAAAAGCCAATGAGTTGGATCGATATTGCGGCGCATAGCAACGCCACTGGTGGCATGTCGGTTCTTGGCGAATTTCTGCCTCCTGATGTGACCTATCCGAATGGGTGCCATATTTGTGAGGTTGAAATTGACCCGGCAACCGGCAAGGTCAGTTTTGCCGATTATGTCGTTGTTGAGGACGTGGGAACTGTGCTGAATGCCGATCTTGTCGAAGGCCAGATGCATGGTGGTATTGCACAAGGCATTGGCCAAGCCCTTGGCGAGATTTTGAAATTTGATGAAACTGGTCAATTGATCAGCGGTTCATTCATGGATTATCAGATGCCAATCGCCGCTGATTTCCCGAATTTCAGGGTTTCGACTATTGCCGTGCCAACAAAGATTAATCCCCTTGGTGCCAAAGGTGTTGGTGAGGCGGGAACGGTTGGCGCACTTGCAGCTACGATGAATGCTGTTGTTGATGCAATGGCATCGGCTGGCGTTCGTGCATTTGAAATGCCAGCAACACCGCATAGGGTTTGGCAAGCATTGCAAGAAGCCCAGCAATAACCGTATGATAATTCTATTCTGCCCTGTCACGCGCTAATCTAGACCGGCTGAGCATGCCGTCGACTTCGCGTTGTAATTTGGCTTTTTCGATCGGATGCAGAAAGGCACCAATCTCGGTTTCGATGCCATGGCTGGATAGGATCACACGCTGATGATAACGCGCTGCTGGTTCGGGGGCGACTGGTGGGCTTAATTGAACCCGAAGCCAACCAACCGGATATTTCGATACGGCTGCTTTACCATGTTGATCTTTATGTTCAACTATTAAGGTTTCTTGAGTTGTTTCAATGGTTTCACGAACCTTTGCGGCGCGGTAATTCAGCTTGAACGCACCCCAGACAACAAGAAGCTCAAGCCCTAGAAACCCAATAACTGGCCAAGCACCTGCCAGAAAAAACCCCAAACCAATGGCAAATAGCAATCCGGCCAGAACCCCAATCACAATCGCGAATCCCTTTGGCGAAAGCGACCGGTGCGGCCAGATGGTTAGCCGTTCAAGCGGCTGTGATTCGGTTTGGTTCTCATTCATCTGTTGAAAAGATGGTGATATTGGGTCGCGCCGTCAAGATGGGGCATGGCATTCGCGAGAGGGTTGCTTTTTGCTAGATTGATGGTTAGGGCTTTATAGGCATTTTAACAAATAGATTTGTATTAAATTTTTGAGAGACAAAATGGGCAATATTTATAAAATTTGTGATTCTGATTTGTGGAATTCGGCGGAAAAATTAGGCTGTTTTACTGGCGCAGAAATTGATGTGAAAGATGGCTTTATCCACTTTTCTACCGCTGATCAATTGGCCGAAACCTTGCGACTGCATTTTGCCGGACGCGACGGGCTGTGCCTGATTACCGTTGATGCCAGCCTTCTGGATATTCAATGGGAACCAGCCAGAAGCGGCGATTTGTTTCCACATCTTTATGCCGATTTGCCCTTATCGGCGGTTCGGTCGGTTGACCCTTTGCCCCGCGGCAGTGACGGGCTGCATCAATTGCCAAGCCAGCTTTGAATTGATTCGATGCGGGCGGCCTTGGTTGCTTCGGCAAGCGGTTCAGCCTTGCCGTATCCCCAAATCGGTTGCGGCCATGCAGCGTCACCGATATGCCGTGCAACGATGTGAAAATGTAATTGCGGTACCAAATTGCCGATTGCGGCGTTGTTAATCTTGCCGGCATCGCAATGCACTTGCAGCGCTTGACCAAGACGCCGCGCCAATTTCCATAAGGACTCAGCGGTTTTCTCATCAAGATCATGAAGTTCGGTTGCGGTGGTTTCCGGCACGATCAGCAACCAGAAAAAACGCGCATCATCAACCAGCCTGACCTGCAATGGTCCCACCTTTGCCGCCAAAATACTGTCTTTGGCAAGGGTGGGGTGCAAGGTAAAAGCCATGCGGTTAGCTTATCCAGCAACAATCTTGGCAATACCAGTGCCGCAAGTAACAGTATCAGCTTTGCCACCAAGATCGCCAGTGCGCAATTCTGGTGTCAAAAGGGCGGCGTCTATGGCATCGGTGATGCATTTGGCTGCCTCGGCAAAACCAAGATGTTCAAGCATCATGGCGCCAGCCCAGATTTGACCAATCGGATTGGCAATGCCCTTGCCAGCGATATCAGGTGCCGAGCCATGAACCGGTTCAAATAATGACGGGAATAACCGCTCGGGGTTAATATTGCCCGATGGGGCAACGCCAATGGTTCCGGTACAGGCAGGGCCAAGATCCGACAAGATATCGCCAAACAGATTAGATGCCACGACGACGTCAAACCAATCGGGATGAAGCACGAAATTGGCAGTCAAAATATCGATATGATATTTATCCCAGCTAACATCACCATAAGATTTTGCAACCTCTTCAACGCGCTCATCCCAATAGGGCATGGTAATCGAGATGCCATTTGATTTGGTTGCTGATGTCAGATGCTTGCGGGGACGGCTTTGTGCCAGATCAAACGCGAATTTCAAAACGCGATCAACGCCAATGCGGGTCATAACGGTTTGCTGGGTTACAAATTCGCGATCCGTATTGGGGAACATACGCCCGCCAACTGATGAATATTCACCCTCGGTGTTTTCGCGGACAATCATCATATCGACATCACCAGGGCCGCGATTGGCCAAAGGTGATGGCACGCCAGGCAATAGCTTGACCGGCCGTAAACTGACATATTGATCAAATTCGCGCCGGAACAGGATTAGCGATCCCCATAAAGAAATGTGGTCGGGAATGCCGTCAGGCCATCCAACAGCGCCAAAATAGATCGCATCATGATTGCCAATTTGCGCCTTCCAATCATTTGGCATCATTTGCCCATGTTTGGCATAGTAATCATAGCTGGCGAAATCAAAATGATCGAAATTCAGATTAATGTCGAACCGTTCCATCGCGGCCTGCAACACGCGAAGCCCCTCGGGAATGACTTCCTTACCAATCCCATCACCGGGAATAACTGCAATATTTAATCTGTTCTTTGCCATGATTGTTTCCATTTGGGTGATTTATGCCAATGATTGGCTTGAAATGAGACCTCAGAAAGGTCGCTTACCTGTCAGTCTACAAGATATTTTTTTGAAAATCGATTGGCTTTGACGTCAAAAAGGCATTGGGAATTGACGATAGGTGGTGGCGATATCTTCCATAACCTCTGCGCCAAGTGTTACATCAGCCGCACCCAATGCGACATCAAGCTGACCAATATTAGTTGCGCCAAAAATTGCCGAGGTCATAAAGGGACGTGTCATGGCCCAAGCCAGCGCCATTTGCGCGGGTTTTAAATCATGTTTGGCCGCAATATTCATATAGGCATCAAGCGCTGGCCACATCGTGTCGCAAATGCGTCCGCCAAGATTGGCAACATGGCTTCGCCGTGATCTGTCAGGCGTGATATCGCCTTGATATTTTCCAGATAATAATCCGGCTGCAAGCGGTGAAAATGCCAGTAAACCCACGTTTTCGTGATGCGCCACCTCAGCCATATCAAGGTCAAAATGACGGCAAAGCAGGCTGTATTCATTTTGGACGCTGACCATGCGGGGCAGGTCTTGGGCGGCCGCAATCGATAGCCACCGCATCGTTCCCCATGCGCTTTCATTCGACAGGCCAATATGGCGAATTTTGCCGCCATCTCGGTATTTTTCAAGATGCTGAAGAACCTCGATCATGTGATCAAGCACCTCATCACTATCTTGACCGCTGGCATCATAGGTCCAGTTCTGCCGAAACATATAAGACCCACGATTGGGCCAATGTAATTGATAAAGATCAATGTAATCGGTTTTCAGCGAACGAAGCGAGGCCTCAAGCGCGAGATCAATGCTGGCGGGCGTAATTGGCGCACCATCACGGACATTCATATAGCCTTTGCCCGATACTTTGGTCGCCAGAATGATATCTTGCCGTCGCCCCGATGCGCCAATCCATTCACCAAGAATACGCTCGGTATCGCCTTGCGTTTCCTTGGCAAGCGGGTTGACCGGATACATTTCAGCCGTATCAATGAAATTAACACCGCGATCAAGCGCCATATCAATTTGGGCATGCGCTTCAGGGGCGGTGTTTTGGCTTCCCCATGTCATGGATCCAAGGCAAAGGGCGCTGACTTTTATGTCGGTTCGGCCAAGCTGATTGTAACGCATAGATTTCCCCTAATTCTGAGTGCTGGGTGGCGAATCGTTCAAATTCGCGATTTTGACCTTGTTTTCTTTATGACTAGCCAAAAAGGCAATGGAATGCCAAGCAAATCTAACTATAGTGGTACTAAAATGTCAGGGTGGATTTTATGCGTATTGCGGTTATTGGTTCGGGTATTTCCGGCTTGGCGTCAGCTTTTCTTCTGCAAGGGCATGGCGATGTCCACCTTTTTGAAAAGGCCGCGCGTCTTGGCGGGCATAGCCATACGGTCGATGCCATTTTTGGCGATGTTGCCGTGCCGGTTGATACGGGCTTTATCGTCTATAATCCCCTGAATTATCCCAATCTAATTGCGCTTTTCGATCATTTATCCGTGCCCAATATCGAAACTGACATGTCGTTTTCTGTATCTCTTGGCGGCAGGCAGATGGAATATGAAGGCTCGGTCAGGGGGCTTTTGGCGCAGCCGGAAAATCTGCTGAAAGGCCGCTATTGGTCGATGCTGTCCGATCTTGTGCGTTTTTACAAAACCGCTGCGCGTCAGGTGGATAGCGGGCCAGATGGCGAAACCTTGGGTCAATTTGTTGCCCGCCAAGGCTATGGAAACGCCTTTGTTGATGATCATTTGGTACCGATGGGGGCAGCGATTTGGTCAGCCACATCCAATGCGATGATGGATTTTCCGGTGCGGGCATTCATGCGATTTATGGAAAATCATAAATTATTGAATTTTATTGATCGGCCGCAATGGCGAACGGTTGCTGGCGGGTCGCGTGAATATGTTAAACGGATCGCAACCAAGCTTGGTGATCGGATACACCTTGAAACTGATATTGTTGGCCTTAGGCGGGCTAATGGTGGGGTGATGGTGAATCTCAAGGGTCAAGGTGATGTGTGGTTTGACAAGGTTGTGATGGCAGCGCATGCCGATCAATCTTTGGCGCTTATTGATGATGCCAGCCTACTTGAACGCGAACTGCTCGGTGCCTTTGGGTTTCAGCACAATCATGCGGTGCTGCATTCGGACGTTTCGCTTATGCCGAAACGACGCGGTGTATGGGCCGCGTGGAATTATGTGTCCGAAGCGGCAGCGCCCGCACGACATGGGGTGGCTGGTAACGCTGGGCACGGCGAATCCGTTCCCCCAAGCGATCTATGCCTGACCTATTGGATGAACCGGTTGCAGTCAATTGATCCTGCCTATCCTTTGTATGAAACCCTAAATCCGGTTCGAATGCCCGCCGCCACATTGACGCATGGCGAATTTGACTATCGCCATCCGGTTTTTGACGCCAAAGCTATTGCCATGCAGCCGCGCCTTGCTGAAATTCAAGGGCATAATGGTTTGTTTTTTGCCGGCGCATGGACCGGTTTTGGATTTCATGAAGATGGCTTAAAATCAGCGGTGGCTATTGCAAAAACGCTTGGGGTTGAAATCCCGTGGGAAACAAAAGTGGCAGCTTTTGAAAAATCACCCGAACCAATGCAAGGCATCGCCTGATGTCGGCATGCGATCTTGTTGTCTCGGACATTGTTCACACACGGCATAGCGGTGAACATCATCCGGCATCGCATGTTTTGCGCCGGTCTGGCCTGTCGATCTGGATTGATCTTGATCGCTTGCAAGAGGCAAATCGGCAAAGCCTGTTTTTTTCCGTCGATCGGTTCAATTTGCTTGGGTTTCATCAAGCCGATCACGGGCCAAATTTTAAATCAAAGACTGCGTTGGTTCATCTTGGCGATTATGTGCGCCAGATCGCCGCCGAGGTAATTCCTGAAAAAAAGGTTGAAACGGTGCATCTTTTGACCTTTCCGCGTATTTGTGGGGCGGTGTTTAACCCGCTGTCGGTCTATGTGGTCGGTGATGCGTCAGGGCGCGATATTCTGTACATCTATGAAGTGCGAAATACTTTTGGTGATATACATGCCTATATAGGCGCGCCAACCCCCAATCACGCAACGCTTGAGGCCGAAAAGGTCCTTCATGTGTCGCCATTTTTCCCGCTAAAAGGCCGGTACCGGCTGCGTTTGCGGATGGATGATGACGCTATCAGCCTTGCCATGCGCTATTTGATTGACGATCGTCCAGCGCTTACAGCGACATTGCGCGGAACTCGCCATAGGCTTGCGGA
>CAJYBL010000053.1 GCA_913064995.1 uncultured Alphaproteobacteria bacterium | reverse complement strand
ATGATTTTTCAAGAACCACATTGCGGCCCTTTGGGCCTAAAGTTACCTTAACAGCATTAGCTAAAATATCAACGCCCTCGAGCATCTTTGTTCTTGCTTCTGCACCAAATTTGACTTCTTTAGCAGCCATTTTTCAATCTTCCTTTATTTGAATTGTGGGAAACCTTTGGCGGTTTATTGAATCACACCCATGATGTCAGATTCCTTCATGATCAGATATTCCTGACCATCAATCTTGACTTCGGTGCCTGACCATTTGCCGAACAGAACAAGATCACCAGCCTTGACGTCAAGCGGCTGGACCTTGCCAGTTTCGTCACGTGCGCCAGCGCCAGCGGCAATTACTTTGCCTTCCATTGGCTTTTCTTTTGCAGTATCAGGAATAATGATCCCACCGGCAGTTTTTTGTTCTGATTCTGTGCGTTGCACAACAACGCGATCGTGAAGAGGCCTGAATTTCATGCCCTATTTCTCCTCCAAAAAAGTATGTCAAATATCTATTAGCACTCTTTACTCGAGAGTGCCAAATCGTCACAGTCCGTAATTGGGATATCTGCGTAGGTTTGTCAAGGCGTGGACAGAAAAAAAATGAAACCCAAACAGGTTGCCAAGAAAATCATGCACCCGCGGCGATTAACTTCATCACACCTTAATTTGCTGGCGGCGCACCCCTGCGGCAATGCGCCAATTTGCAGCCCCCTTGCAGCTTGATATAGATAAGGCCATATGAAGTATTATTCTCTCATTATCAGGCTGGTTCTATGACCCACTCGTCACCCCACTGGATCTCGCGCAATGCAAGCCCCCACGGCGACCAATTAGTCACCAAATGGCTTTTTAGCATGGCCCTACTTGTGGCCATTATGGTGGTGATTGGCGGCGTGACACGCCTAACTGGATCGGGTCTTTCAATGGTGGAATGGCGTCCCTTGATTGGAACCTTGCCGCCATTGAATGCGGCTGAATGGGATCGGGTTTATCAGCTGTATCAGGCATCACCCGAATATCAGCAACTGAATTTCGGCATGTCGCTTGCCGCGTTTAAGAATATTTTCTTTTGGGAATATTTTCACAGGCTTTGGGGGCGGTTGCTAGGCCTTGCCTTTGGCTTGCCATTTTTGGTTTTTGTCATTAGCGGGCGCGTGCCGGAAGGGTTTGGATTGCGGCTTACTTTATTATTGTGTCTTGGTGGATTTCAGGGCGTTGTCGGCTGGTGGATGGTCAAATCCGGTCTGACCGAACAGGCCAGCGTTTCGCAATATCGGCTTGCCTCGCATCTTGCTGTTGCGCTGGTGATTTTCAGCATTCTGATCTGGACGGGTTTTGATCTTCGTGATGGCCGTGCCAAATCGCCAAAAGGTCATGGCATGGCATGTCTGGCCTTGCTTGGCATCACCATTCTTGCCGGTGCGCTTGTTGCCGGCATGGATGCCGGATTGCTCTATAATCACTATCCGCTAATGGGCAATGGGCTTGTACCGGTCGAATATGGCGAGGCGGGGTGGCTTGATCCATTTGAAAACCCAGCTTCGGCACAATTCCATCACCGCTGGATCGCCGCCGTTACCTTTGGCGCGGTGGTTGTGTTGACGCTAAAGGCGCGCCGGCATGGCTTGCATCTGCGGGGCAATCTGGTGCTTGGCGCGATTGTGGCGCAATTCATCCTTGGCATTATCACGCTTCTTCATGGCGTGCCGGTTGCGCTTGGCGGCATGCATCAAGCGGGTGCCGTGGTGCTTCTTGGCTGTTTACTCGCCCTTTTGCATGGCGAATCACATCACCACCAAAACATCTAACCGCGCTAAACTAGTCCTTTTTCTTGATCTGCGGCACGCGCCGGATATGCAGTTCGGCAAGCGCCGTTTCGTCAACTTCAGAAGGGGCTGCCATCATCAGATCCTCAGCCTTGCCATTCATCGGGAACAGAATAACCTCACGGATATTCGGCTCGTCAGCAATCAGCATCACGATTCGGTCAATACCAGGCGCAATACCGCCATGTGGCGGCGCGCCAAAGCGGAATGCATTGATCATCGCCGGAAATTTTTCATCAACCGTGCTGTTTGGATAGCCAGCGATTTCAAAGGCTTTATACATCACTTCGGGAAGGTGATTCCGGATCGCACCTGAAGATAATTCCACGCCATTACAAACAAGATCATATTGCCAAGCTTTGATGGTTAGCGGGTCTTGTTCTTCAAGCGCTTTCATGCCGCCTTGTGGCATTGAAAAGGGATTATGCGAGAAATCAATCTTGCCGGTAACCGGATCGGCTTCGAACATCGGGAAATCGACAATCCATGCAAAGCGAAACAGGTTTTTATCGATCAAATTCTGATCTTGACCAATTTTCACGCGGGCGCGTCCGGCAAGGCTGGCCGCTTCATCCGCAGGCGCACAAGCGAAAAACACCGCATCACCATCGCCGACACCCGCAGCAACGCGGATCGCTTCGGCCTTTTCCGCACCAAGCGCTTTGGCGACGGGGCCGCGCGCCTCGCCTTCACCATAAATAATATAGCCCATTCCCGGTGCGCCTTCGCCTTGCGCCCAGCTGTTCATCCGGTCGGCAATCGCACGGCTTCCACATTTTGGTCCCGGAACCGCCCGCACAACCGCACCTTTTTCGATATTCTTGGCAAAGATTGAAAAATCCGATCCGCGGAAAATATCGGTTACATCGCTAATTTCAAACGGAATCCGCAGATCCGGCTTGTCATTGCCATATTTCAGCATCGAGTCCGCAAATGGAATATGCACAAAATCAGTATCGACAATTTTGTCGGAAAATTCTTCAAACACACCTTTGATAACTGGTTCGACAGCGGCGAACACATCCTGCTGCTCAACAAAGCTCATCTCAAGATCAAGCTGGTAGAATTCGCCCGGGCTGCGGTCAGCGCGGCTATCTTCATCCCGGAAGCACGGCGCAATCTGGAAATAACGGTCAAAGCCGCTAACCATGATCAGCTGTTTAAATTGCTGTGGTGCCTGCGGCAAAGCATAAAATTTGCCCGGGTGAAGGCGGGCCGATACCAGAAAGTCGCGCGCCCCTTCAGGCGATGATGCGGTCAAAATTGGTGTTTGGAATTCGGTGAAATCCTGCGCCACCATGCGCGCACGGATGGATTGAATGATTTTGGCGCGCAACATGATATTGGCATGCGGCCGTGCGCGCCGAAGATCAAGATAGCGATAGCGAAGCCGTGTTTCCTCGCCCGAATCTTCATCTGAATTGACCTGCAATGGTAATGTGTCGGCAGCCGATTGCACCTCAAAAGCTTCGATACGAATCTCGATCTGGCCAGTTGGCAATGATGTGTTGACCGTCTCTTCACTGCGCTTCAGAACGGTGCCAGTAACGGTAACCACTGACTCGAGCCGTGTGGCTTCGACAAGCGCAAAGCTGGCATCGGATGAATCGGCAACACATTGGGTCAGGCCGTAATGGTCACGAAGATCAACAAAGACAAGCTGGCCATGATCGCGTTTGCGGTTAATCCAGCCAGATAATTTTACCTGCTGGCCAACATTGGCTTCGGTCAATTCGACGCAATTATGGGATCGGTAGGCATGCATGATCTAAGGCTCCGTTAAGAATGACCAGCGAATGGCCAATAAACTGCGATAATCGGATCAATCACCGCTTTGAAAGCGGCCATCAAAAACGCGGCGAGTATGCAAAGATTGCGGCATTGACGCAACCGGCTTTCGGTTCACATGACCCACATTCAGGGTCATATGTCCATTTTCATGACGAACGGCGACGCCCACGCCGACCGCGCCGGTCATCACCGCCGGCATTATTGATATTCACATCGGCCCATGCCGTGCCTAGCGCCGCGGTCATGGCCACTTCATCAAATAGCCGTTTTGGCGTTGCTTCCAGCGCGGCTGTCATTGCGGCAACATGCGCTGGGCTAGTGCCGCAACAGCCACCAATGATTTTGGCACCCATATCGCGCGCAAACAGCGCATAATCAGCCATCAATTCAGGGGTTCCATGATAATGGATTGCGCCTTCAACATAGGCAGGGATACCACAATTACCCTTGGCCACCACTGGCACATCACCCGATTGCGCCAGAATACCACTTACCGAATGCAGCAATTCAGCCGGTCCAATTCCGCAGTTGGCGCCAATGAAGTTGGCTCCTGAGGCAGTGGCAAAATTGGCAAAATCAGCTGGCATCACCCCCATCATTGACCGGCTAGCCGTATCAAATGTCATGGTTGCACAAATCGGCAGGCCGGTGGACTTTGCTGCTTCGATCGCGACAGCCACCTCTTCATTTGACGACATGGTTTCAATCCATAAAACGTCAACACCGCCCTCGGCAAGCGCTTCGGCCTGTTCGGTAAAACCGGCAACAGCGGCGCTGTGCGTTAATTTGCCAAGCGGTTCAAACAGCTCGCCCGTTGGCCCCATTGATCCGGCTACAATGGCGCGTTTTCTACTATTGGCAAAATGTATCTCGACCGCTTCGCGGGCCAATTGCGCCGCAGCAATATTCAGCTCTCGAACACGGTCTTGTGATTCATGAAGTTTCAGCCTGAATCCGGTCCCGCCAAAGGTGTTGGTCAGGATTAAATCTGATCCGGCTTTGAGAAAACTGCCATGAAGCCATAAAATATCGTCCGGACGTTCAACCGACCATAATTCTGGTGGATATCCGGTTTCAAGGCCGCGCCCAAACAGGTTGGTTCCAGTGGCACCATCGGCAACACACCAGCCTTGTCGGTCAATCAGATCGGATAAAATATTACACATTACTTTTGGGTTCCTTGCCACTCGGTGTGGCAGCCATCACCCGGCCGCCATCGCACCATCCTTGACAGGCTAGATGCTAAGACGTTTCACGTTGCGTCGTGAGGGACGCCGTGCGACGCCAGTTGCCGTTGCCCGCCTGTCACGAAGAATATTCAGCAAAGCCAATTGATCATCTTGATCCATGCTTCGCCATGCAGCGATTTCGGCGCGCGTCCGATAACAGCCAAGACAGACCCCGTCCTGCGGATCCATCTGACAGATAGACACGCAGGGCGATGGCAGCTTTGTTGCAACAGGTTTGTCAGGAGAAGCCATATCGGTTGTTACCTTTTTGGTTTCAAGCGGCGCGGCTTTCAGCTTCGGCAGTCGCCATAACACCATTCAAGGCTGATAGCCCGTCAAGCTGTTTCGATCCCGCTGATGCTGTCACAAGATTGCGGTCGATAACAGGTGCGGTATCATCACTTCCAGCTTTTGTCCGCTCAGCAGCTTCATCGATCAATGACAATAGCGCAACCGCATCGCCTTGAAGCAGAACCGGCATATCTTCGCGAAGGAACGCACGCAAAACACGCTTGGCATGAACTTCATTTTTCAAGCTTTCAACATGGCGGTTGCCAGCTGGCACGATCAGCGCATCATAATCAATCGCAAGCGCTGTCGATAAGGTTGAGTCGGCCGGATAGGACATGCCCCAGCCAGTGCCGTTCCATGCATTCGTTAATCCAGCTTCCCGAGAAACAATTCTTAATTTCGCGCCAGCACTCATCATGGCACGTTGGATGGCGATAAATCCGGTCTCATCAAAACCGCTTGCCACCATAATGGCGATTGTTTTTCCTGAAAAATTGGATAGCTCCATAAGAATACTCCTTAAATGATTGAATTAGGGTCTCTCGCTTTGACTTGTGCGAGGAAGGTTACGCTGGCTAGCACCAACCGGTCTGCCGATCGCGCTTGTTGCCTTGAAATTAGAAACGTGCCAGCATATACATGGCTTTGCCAATTTGTTCAAGCTTTACTCGCCACCGGTATTAACAAGATTGATTGCCCATTAAGGTTTCTGCCAATTAAAGTTGCATTTCGGGACTGTTTTCGTCATATACTCAGGCAGCGACCTAAATGATTGGCAGCAGCAGTTTCAAAATGGTTTGGCAAGGCACATGATGACTCCTTATGACAATGGCGAGATCAAAGACGCATCTGAGATAAATGATGCTTCACCCGATCAGTCAGTAACTGAAAAACCAAGCCGGCAGGAAGCCGAAGCGGCAATTGATGTTCTATTGCGCTGGATTGGCGAAAACCCCGCCCGTGAAGGGCTTGCCGGAACACCGGGACGGGTCGTACGCGCATGGTCGGAATTTTGCAGCGGCTATGACGAAGATCCGGCACAGATGCTGGCGCGCACCTTTGAAGAGGTCGAAGGCTATGACGATATGGTGATGCTTCGCAATATCCGGATGGAAAGCCATTGCGAACATCATTTGGTGCCTATTTTGGGTGTTGCCCATATTGCCTATATGCCCGACCGGCGCGTTGTTGGCATTTCCAAATTGGCGCGGGTTCTTGATGGCTTTGCCCATCGCCTGCAAACGCAAGAGACCCTGACCGCGCAGGTGGCCGATTGCATCCAGAAAATTTTGCAGCCAAAAGGCGTTGCCGTGCTGATTGACGCGCAGCATCAATGCATGACAACACGCGGCGTTCGCAAACCCGATGTTTCGATGATTACCACAAGATTTACCGGTGTGTTTAAAGAGGATGAAGCCCTTAGCCGACGCTTTCTTGATCAAACAAAACTAGGCTAGTGATAGGGCGCCCAAGTATAGGATGCCCAAATGCAAGGCGCCATCGCACAAGCCGCCAATTGTAACCGCAACCGGATCATCATGCAGCTTTCACCCGTGCTAAATATTTTAGGACTTCTGGCAACCATCTTGGCAGCGGCAATGCTGATTCCAATGGGTGTTGATCTTTATGCCGGATCTGATGATTGGCAGGTTTTTGCACTATCCGCGTTGTTAACTGGCTTTGTTGGCGTGTCGGTATGGCTTGCAACGAACCAGCGTGACACGCTTGATCTTGGGCTTCGGCAGGCGTTTTTGCTAACCAACGGTTCATGGGTGATGATCGGCATTTTTGGCGCTTTGCCTTTTATGTTCAGCGAGCTTGATCTTAGCTTTACCGATTCGGTTTTTGAGTCGGTTTCAGGGATCACCACAACCGGATCAACCATCCTTGTTGAAATCGAACAGGCATCCCCAGGAATTTTGATCTGGCGTGCCTTGCTTCAATGGCTTGGCGGGGTTGGTATTGTCGTTATGGCAATGGCCGTTTTGCCAATGCTGTCGGTTGGGGGCATGCAGCTGTTTCGCACCGAATCCTATGAGCGGGCTGAAAATGTTGTGCCGCGGGCAACCCAGCTTGCTGGTGGTATTGGCCTTGTCTACACGGGATTAACCGCACTTTGGGCGGTGATGCTGGCGCTGGCGGGCATGGATACATTCGATGCGGTTGCGCATTCAATGACAACCCTTGCCACTGGGGGCTATTCAACCCGTACAGCATCGATTGGAGCGTTTGATTCGGTTGCTGTCGAATGGGTTATTATCGCTGGTATGATTGTTGGCAGCCTGCCTTTTGCGCATTATCTGGCGATGGTACGCGGTGGGTGGCGAAGCTTGCTGAATGATCCGCAAGTGCGCTTGTTCTTAATCCTTGCGGTTGGGCTTGTTCTGCTATTGATCTGGCATTTGATGCAAACCGGTTTGGGGTTTGGCCAGGCGGTAAGGCAGGCGAGCTTTAACGGCGTTTCGATCATGACCGGCACAGGTTATGTGAGTGCCAATTTTTCGGCATGGGGCGGGTTTGCAACAACGATCCTGCTGATCGTTATGTTCATTGGCGGCTGTGGCGGGTCAACCACCTGCGGAATCAAAGTGTTCCGCCTTCAAGTTCTTGCCAGCACCGCCAAGGTGCAGATCAGTCGCTTGCTGCGCCCTCATGCGGTGGTGCTTGCCTATTACAACAAACGGCCAGTTTCAGTCGAGGTCATGGATTCGGTGATGGGGTTTTTCTATCTCTTTATTCTTGGCTTTGTGCTGATCGCGATCATGCTTGGCATAGCCGGTCTTGATTTTGTGACGGCACTGTCAGGCGCCGCAACATCAATCAGTAATGTTGGCCCGGGTCTTGGCGAAGTGATTGGCGCTGATGGTAATTTCTCGACACTTCCCGATAGTGCGAAATGGATCATGACCTTTGCCATGCTTTTGGGACGGCTGGAAATCTTTACCGTTCTGGTGATGCTCAATCCAGCCTTTTGGCAGCGCTAGATATCGCGCAAAAATCCCTAGGGTAAAATAATCCGGTCAATGGTTGCCAATTCTTTGCGGGTTTGGCTATCCAGCCGGACAAGCGCACCTTTCATCGCTTCATTGACAACTTTGCTGACTTCATTTGCTGTGGCTGACTCACGCATTGTGATCGAATGTGCAGCGCTTAGATCGGCCAATGCCTGTGTGCCGCCAACGGGCTGAAGCCACATGATTTTGGCTTTGATTTCAGCGGTGACTTTGTGGCTTTGTTGATCGGTGAGCAAACCGTCAATCCCGACCTTGGCGGGCAAATCGATCATCGTCACGGCAACGCGTTTTATATCAAAAATAATCTCGCCGCTGCCGCCGGCAGGACGAAGCACATGCGATGCCCAATCGGCCAGAATAGCGCTTGGCAATGGGCTTACCCGATGC
>CAJYBL010000052.1 GCA_913064995.1 uncultured Alphaproteobacteria bacterium | reverse complement strand
TGTGAAGACCGCGCTCGCTGCCTGTGACCGCAGTGCGGCTGGCCCAACCGCTCCGCCCGAAGGCTTGTATCTTGTTGGTGTTGATTATCCGCCAATGGCTGGCAGTCGCGATTGAAGCATATAAAGAAGGCTGACATCGATCATGAATGACATGGCGATGAAACCTGCCGCTACCAAGCCGCCCTTGCCAACGATATCGCGGCCAATGCGCCACAACCAATAGCAGGTCCAAACGGCAACCGGCAAAATCGAAATCATCAGCGTTTGATCACCGGTCATCACGGTCAGGCTTTGAACAATGCCGCCAAGAAGCTGTTGCAGATTTTCGATCCATAAAAATGGCACGATAAACGGCAATAACTTATCTGGTCGGCCAAGCGCTTTTAACAACAGATTGATCAAAAGCACCAGCATGACAACGCCGATCAATTGCAAAAGCAGCGCCGCGAAAAACAGGTTTGGAGTCGCCTCAAGCCCGGGATAAATCGTGACCAAAAGCGTAAAGACAATCGATGCTGCAATTGCCTGCCAAACCCCCGCTGGCGATGTGTCATAACTGCCAATCGCTGGTTTTCGGCCAAGCATGACAAGCAATGTCACCCGAATCAGGGCGAACAGGCTTGATGGTGATAGATTGGGCAATGATGCCATTTAAGAGTCACCCTTAAAAAAACGAACCAGCATTTCATGATAGATTTTCGCAAGCTGGTCGATGTCAGCAGCGTCAACATGCTCATCGACCTGATGCATGGTTTGACCAACAAGGCCAAATTCGGCAACAGGACAGATATTTGTGATAAAGCGCGCATCCGATGTGCCGCCACTTGTTGAAAGAGCTGGTTTTTGCCCTGTGACCGTTTCAATCGCTGTCTGCATTAATGCAGTAAAGCTGCCGACAGGCGTCACAAAGGGCTGTGCCGAGGCACGCCATGTCGCCGTCCATTCGCCGCCAACACGGTTGAAATGTTCTTCCAGCCAGCCAATTAAATCATCTGATTTATGTTCAGTGTTAAACCGGATATTGAACTTGGCCGATACTGATGCGGGAATGACATTGCCAGCGTCATTGTCGGTATCAATGCTTGTCACATTCGCGGTTGACGGGTCAAAATAATCATTGCCGCCATCAAGCGCGGTGCCATTCACCGGTGCCAACATGGCAATCAGGCGGGTAATCGGGTTATCGGCCAGATGTGGATAGGCAACATGGCCCTGCACCCCATCAACGCGCAATTGGCAGGATAGGCTGCCACGGCGGCCATTTTTAATCACATCGCCAAGACGTGATGGATTGGTTGGCTCGCCAACAAGGCACACATCTGGCACTTGATCATTCGCCTGTAACCATTCAACCATCTTAACCGTGCCGAAATCAGCGTCGCCTTCTTCATCACCGGTGATGATAAAGCTGATCGAGCCGGTATCATCAGCGCCGTCAAGGGCGGATACGGCGGCAACAAAAGCGGCGATGCCGCCTTTCATATCAGCCGCACCACGGCCATATAATTTGCCATCAACAAGCATGCCGCCAAAAGGATCATGCTGCCATTGCGCGGCATCACCAACCGGTACAACATCAGTATGCCCCGCAAAGGCAAAATGACGCCCGCCTTTCCCACGGCGTGCAAACAGATTATCAATCCGCTTGTCCCCAGCGCCAAAAGGCAATCTTGTGCAGTTAAAACCAAGCTTGGTGAATTCATCCTGCAACAGATCAAGCGCCCCGCCTTCAATCGGTGTTACCGATGGGCAGCGCACAAGTCTTTGCGCAAGTTGAACCGCATAGGATGGCATGGTTTTAATCTCTCAAAAGATCATTTACAGATGTTTTTGCACGGGTCTTTTCGTCAACTTTTTTGATGATTACGGCGCAATAAAGCGACGGGCCAGGTGATCCATCGGCCAATGGCTTGCCGGGAAGGCTGCCAGGCACAACAACTGAATAGGCTGGTACGCGGCCAATATGCACTTCACCAGTTACCCGATCGACAATTTTGGTCGAAGCACCAATGAACACACCCATCGACAAAACCGCACCGGTTTCAACAACCACACCTTCAACAACTTCCGAGCGGGCGCCGATAAAACAATCATCTTCAATGATAACCGGTCCGGCCTGTAATGGTTCCAAAACCCCGCCAATGCCAGCCCCGCCTGATAGATGAACATTCTTGCCAATCTGCGCGCATGATCCAACCGTTGCCCATGTATCAACCATTGTTCCGCTGCCAACATAGGCACCAAGGTTCACAAAGCTTGGCATCAAGACGGCATTTGGCGCGATAAAGGCGGAATGGCGAACAATACAGCCCGGCACGGCGCGGAAACCGGCTTCGCGGAAACGCGCTTCATCCCAGCCGCTAAATTTTGGTGGCACCTTGTCCCACCAAACAGATTCGCCAGCACCTTCATAGATGGTTCCGCTTGGGATGGCTTGCATGTCATTCAGACGAAATGATAAAAGCACCGCTTTTTTCAGCCATTGATTCACCGTCCATTGATGATCTCCGGCCGGTTCTGCGACACGCGCCGTTCCCGAATCAAGCAGAGCAAGCGCAGCTGTAACAGCGTCACGAACCGCCCCTTTGGTCGAGGCATTTACCGCATCACGATTGTCCCATGCAGCGTTAATTTCGGTTTCAAGTTGCGCCAAATCCATGCTTTTTCTCCTTATATTTGACAGGGGAATTGCCCGCCCTTGTCGTTATAGCGTTTACCGGCCTTTGCGTCCATGATGCCGTCACTTCAGTCTTTTCATTGATCACCCAGCAAGGGCAAGCGAGCGCAAAAACCCCTTTAGGTCATCGGCTTTAAAATGCACATAAGCTTCATCTGAGCCTTGATTAGCCCATTCAATATCACTTGCCAGCCAAACCGTGCGCATGCCAAGCGCGGCGGCAGGCTTTAGATTGGCGGCCATATCTTCGATCATGACCGCACCATTCGGGTCAATGCCGGTCTGCTTTAAAAAACAATCAAAGGCATATTGATCTGGCTTGGGAATATAATCGGCGGCAACAATATCAAAAATCTGATCAAAATGATGACGAACACCATAGGCCGATAAAATATTTTCCGCATGCGGAACGGTGCCGTTGGTAAAAATATGTTTCCGCCCGGGCAAAGCGGTTAACATGGAATCAAGCTCTTGGTCATGGTCAAGATCACTAACATCAATATCATGAACATAATCGAGATAGACTTTGGGCTGGATGTTTTCTTCGCTCATCATGCCGCGCATGGTGGTTCCATAGCGGTGAAACAAATCCTTTTGAATTACCCGCGCATCATCATCAGCAACATTATAATGCGCTGCAACAAATTCGGTAATCCGGACAGATACGCGACGAAACAGATTTGTTTTGGCTGGATAGATGGTGTTATCAAGATCGAAAATCCAATCACTGATCGATTGGGTTGGAAAAGCAGCGGTCATAGCGGTTATCATTCTTCCTAATCAAAAATACATTAATCGGCGGTGATCATGGTTCCCATACCATGTTCGGTGAATAATTCTACAAGAAGCGCATGCGGTGCGCGGCCATCCATGATCACTGCGCCTTCAGCGCCGCCTTGAACAGCATCAATACAGGTTTTAACTTTTGGAATCATGCCGCCAGAAACCGTACCATCATGGATCAAGGCTTCGGCTTGGCTAATCGTCAGGCTGCTAATCAATTTTCCGCCCTTGTCCAAAACACCTGTTACATCGGTAAGCATTAACATGCGCGTTGCATTCAATGCCGCGGCAATGGCACCGGCTGCGGTATCGGCATTTATATTATAGGTCTTGCCATCTTCGCCGCTGCCAACCGGTGCAACGACCGGAATCAAATGATGCTGCATCAGCGCGTTTAATACAGTAACATCAACATGTGACGGCTCGCCAACAAAGCCAAGATCAACCGCTTGCTGAATCGCACTGTCGCTGGCTTTTGCCACCGCCATCAATTTGCGTGCAGTAATCAGCCCGCCATCCTTGCCAGACACACCAACGGCGCGTCCTCCGGCACCAGCAATCGCGGCGACAAGCGCCTTGTTAATGCCGCCAGCAAGAACCATTTCAACAACCGAAATCGTGGCTTCATCGGTGACGCGCAGACCATCAATAAAGCTTGATTCGATTTGCAATTTTTTCAGCATTTCGCCAATTTGTGGTCCGCCGCCATGCACCACAACCGGCCTTGCGCCAACCTGATCCAGCAGAGCGATATCGGCGGCAAACGCATTCACATAATCAGCCTTGCCCATCGCATGGCCGCCAAATTTAATCAGGATGGTTTTGCCAGAATAGCGGCGCATAAACGGAAGCGCCTCGATAAGCATTCCGGTTTTCGCCAGCAGATCAACCTGCATCTGTTCAGCTAAATTTTCCATCTTTATCGCCTTTACAGCAAGGGCCAGATCAGGCCGAATTACTCGAAAAGAGCGCAGATGCCAATTATCTTGCGCCTATTTACCGCGCTGATTATCGGCAATCCGGCCAAGAGCGCAATAGCTTGGCGCAATTTAATTCGGTTTCGGGTGTTAAATCGCGTTTCCCTCTTTAGGGGGCGGTTCGATCGGCCTTTGGCAGGGCAAATCCCGACAAATGCGCCCGCAATGCCTCAATGCCGGTTCCATCTTCAGATGAGGTGATGAATAATTCGGGATAGGCGGCAACATATTTACTGATTTTTGCTCTGGTTTCCTTGCATATTTTCGCTAGGGATTCAGCTTTTTGTTTATCGGCTTTGGTTATCACCACCGCCCATGACACCGCCGTTTTATCAAGAAGCGCCATGATATCATGATCGGCTGGGCCAACACCGCGCCGGCTATCAATTAGCAAAAAAACCCGCTGCAAGGATGGGCGGCCAGCAAGATATTTGCGGGTCAGATTGGTCCAAGCCTTGATGTCAGTTTTTGGCGCCGAGGCATAGCCATAGCCGGGCAAATCAACCAATTGCAGGCGATCGGCAAGATTGAAAAAAATCAATTGCCGCGTCCGGCCCGGTGTTTGCGATGTTCGCGCCAGCATTCGCCGTCCGGTCAACCCATTCACCAGTGAGGATTTGCCAACATTCGATCGACCAGCAAAACAGATTTCTGGCAAGGTAACTGGCGGCAATGCCTTCATATTTTTGGCAGCAGCGATAAAATCACACTGGCCGGCAAAAAGCAGCCGACCAGCTTCATATGTGATGGCTAGCTGCTCTTCGCCACTTGTTTCATGATGTACCATTGCTGCGCCATTGAAAGAAGGTTGTTCCATGTCCAGTAAATCACCAAACCAGCTGGGAATGTGGCTAGCAGGAAGGTAAAAAACACCGGCATCCACTGGAAAATTTTAGCCTGAATTGGATCGGGTGGCGTCGGATTCAAGCGCATTTGCAGAAACATGGAAATACCCATAAAAATTGGCCATAAGCCTAATTGTAAAAATGGCGGCAGAAAATCGACAGAATAGGGTAACAAGCCGAACATATTGAAAATTGAAGTTGGGTCGGGTGCTGACAAATCAGCGATCCATCCAAAAAATGCTGCGTGCCGCATTTCGATGGTCACAAACAAAACCTTATAAAGGGCGAAAAAGACTGGGATCTGCAATAGTACGGGCAAACAACCTGCCGCTGGATTGACTTTTTCAGCCTTATAAAGCGCCATCATTTCTTGGTTCAGCTTCATTCGGTCATCACCAAACCGTTCGCGAAGCGATTGCAGCTTGGGTGTCAGAATCCGCATCTTTGCCATCGAGCGATAGGATTTATTGGCAAGTGGGAAAAAGGCAAGTTTTACAACTACGGTAAAGGCCAGTGTCGCCACGCCAAAATTACCAAACAAATTGAACAACCAGTCAATGGCATAGAAAAATGGTTTGGTCAGGAAATAGAACCAGCCAAAATCAATTGCCAGATCAAAATTTGGGATCCCCAATTCCTCCTTATAATAATCCAGCAAAGCCACTTTTTTAGCGCCGGCAAAAAGCCGTCCTTGGGTGCTGACTGCCGAACCAGCAGCCAAGGTCAAACCAACATTATCGATATAATCGACCTGATAACGGTCGGTCTTGCCCGGTAATGATTGAAAGCTGTAGGTGAATTTTTCCTGCTGTGATGGCAATAATGCGGCAAGCCAATATTTATCTGTGATGCCGATCCAGCCACCGGCAGCCTCTGGTACGACTTTAATTCCGCCCGCAGGTGCGTCTCTCAAGTCAGAATAATCTTCTTCTTTTAGGGTTTCGTCAAAAACGCCAAGCGCGCCTTCATGCAGAATATAGATGCCGCTTGTTGGCGGTGTTCCTTGACGGCGTACCAAACCAAAAGGATACATGGTAATTGCCGTGCTAAGGCTGCTGGCAACCGAGTCATCATAAGTGATAAGATAATCATCATTGATCGAAATCTTGCGGGTGAAAACCAAACCTTTGCCATTGTCCCAGCGCAGCGTCACCGGACTTGATGGCGATAACAGATCGCGATCAGACGCCCATAGGGTTTGCGCTGATGGCATTGGCTGGTCTGCATCTGAACTGGCCCAGCCAAATTCGGCGAAAAAGGGTGTTTGTGAACTGGTCTTTTTCAAAAAGTGAATATTATCCGATTCAGCATCCAAAGTTTCGCGATAGCTGGTTAGAATAACATCATCTATCCGCGCACCCTGAAGCGAGAAAGAACCTTGAACCAATGGTGCGTCAATGGTGACGCGTTTGGCGGTGTCGGCCGTTGCGGCATCCTGTCCCGCCACGCCCGGCGTCAGATTGGTCACATCACCAGTGCTGGCGATTGCTGGCGTGCCTTCAACATTCTTTTTCTTGGCAGTTGCTACTTGCTGTTCCAAGATCAGGGCTTGTTGCGCCTGTTCTTTTTCCAGTTCGGGCTGAATGACCAATATCTGCCAGCCAAACAAAACAGCCATTGACAGCGCAACGGCCAGAATCAGATTACGATTTTCGGGAGTCATTCACCTAACCTTTGGTTGTTTGGCATTAATATTTTTAACGGCTTTCTGCCTGTTCAAGAATGGTGGCACCGGATCGACCTTTGGTTCGGCCAAAGGGTGACAGCGCAAAATACGTTTTAGCGCATAGTAAGATCCATGCAAGGGTCCATGTGCGATTACCGCATCTTTTGCATATTGTGAGCATGTTGGCAAATGCCGACAATTTGCCCCTAAAAGCGGCGAGATAAACAAACGATAAATTGCAATCAGCCCAAGAAGGAAACTGGCTGCCACCTTTTGCGCAAAAGCGCCAAACCGGTTCATGATTTACCCTGTGATGGGCCGTCTGTCATTGGCGGGGGGTCGGGCTTGGCGTTTGGCTTAGCATTTGGCTTGGCCCCTCGATTTGTGCCAGTGGCGATGGTGCGATGAAGATAGTGGATTGCTTTCTGCAACCCATTAGCCATGTCTTGCCAATTCGCCGTTGCGGTGTCGTGTCGGGCAATCAACACATAATCAATGCCGTTTTTTGCCAATGGTGCAAGGTGATCACGCGCCAAAGCGCGCATGCGCCGCCGTGCTCTGTTGCGGGTGACGGCATTGCCAATTTTTTTAGTAGCGGTTAGCCCGATCCGCCAATCATCCGAATCGCGGGTGATGGCTTGGATCACAATACCTCTGGCAAGGGCCTTTGCGCCCTTGGACCGCGCCGCAAGAAATCCGGCGCGCGACGGTATGGTTTTCATGTCAGACACCAAACACAGGTATCCTTGTGAATATGGTTACGCTGAGAGGCGTGCACGACCTTTTGCACGACGAGCCTGAATGACCCGGCGACCACCAACAGTGGCCATGCGTGAACGAAAACCGTGACGGCGCTTGCGAACCAATACGCTAGGCTGATAGGTGCGTTTCATTTGAACGCTCCTTTGTGACTATTAATCCAGAGAATTACTGAGTGCGGGGTATAGGCCGCATGGCTGCATCTGTCAATGATATTTGCATTGAACTAGTAATGATTTTGACGCCCTGTTTTATAATTTATCAGCAAGCTTCGCCGCGCATCAGCGCCCTTATAAACTGTATCGCTGGTTTTGACATGTTTTGCATGGGTTTGGTGTCATTTGATCTAGCGTTGGCCAATGATTGGGGTGGATGGCTGTGGTTCAAGATCCCATGGAAAGAAAATCCAAGTATCCTGTGAGACTTCGGTTACAAATGTATCGACAAGCGGCCGCCCAGCTGGTTTTGCATATACGGTCGCCAGATGCGCCTTTGGCAACATCAGCTTCAGCGCTTTGGCGGTTTCGCCCGTATCGACAAGATCATCAACAATCAACCAACCGCCACCATCGCCGGCCAAGGGTGATGGTTTCAGCACATCAAGCTTGCCACGTTCATTGCCTGCATAGGATGAAATGCAGGCGGTATCAATCAGACGAATTTCCAATTCGCGGGCGACAATCGCCGCTGGCACAAGCCCGCCACGTGTGACCGCAATCAACCCGTTAAACGGGCCAAGCTCGAGCAGCCGCCAGGCCAGCGCCTTTGAGGTGCGATGTAATTCTTCCCATGAAACTGGAAATGATTTGATACGCTGTTCTGTCATGCTTCCCACCTTTGACCAAAGACAAAGCCCCAAGGGCCTTTTGTGGGCGCCATCATATCGGTTTGCCGCAAAAGCTGCAAAGCCAAAGCATATGCTTGATGCGGTATTTTTTTCATACCCGATTTAGACTATGTAAAACGACCAATTGGAATGACTAATAAAAAAGTCGATAAAGTCGGGTGAATATTCACTTGCAAGCGCTTCGGGCTTGACCTATGTTCCGCCACGTTGGTCGGCATTCACTGCCTAAGCGTCAAGGCAAGCCGGTGAATGACCAAATACCAAATACGCGCTCGTAGCTCAGCTGGATAGAGCACTAGACTACGAATCTAGGGGTCGGGAGTTCGAATCTTCC
>CAJYBL010000051.1 GCA_913064995.1 uncultured Alphaproteobacteria bacterium | reverse complement strand
CAGCAAGACATTTCAGGCCGTCAGGCGGGCTTGGCTGGCCGATAAAGCCACCTTGTGCGCTAACCGCAATCGACTGGGACAGGTCGGGATGCGCTTTGGCCGCATTTGCAACCAGATAACCGCAATTTTCTAGCAAATCGGACATTTTGTCATGGTCAAGGCTGTGACTATCTTGCCAAACAAAATCACCGCCATCGTTTAGGATGGCGGCGTTTATCACGCTATTTTCAATTGATAGCCCTAAATACATATCCGGCCTTTTGGCCCAATTGTCAGGCTATTTGATTTTTGATTCGCGGAAGATGACATGCTTGCGTGCGCGTGGGTCATACTTCTTCAGCTCAAGCTTTTCAGGCTTGGTGCGAGGATTCTTTTTGGTCACATAAAAGTAACCAGTGTCAGCTGTGCTTACGAGTTTGATTTGCAGGGTCGCTGGCTTCGCCATGACACATACTCCTAAATTAGAGGGCTTTGGTTGGACCCGTCTTGGAAAACTGCGCGCAAATTGGGGTAAATCGCAACAAATGTCAAGCGCAGATCATCGTCTTTTTCGCTTTGACCCTTTGCCATGCCCTGACGCATTGCGGCCATTGCCCGACTTTGTTCTGCTACCGCGTCCCGATTTGTTGACACCATGTTTTTTTGCGTATTTTGCTGATTTTCGGCCAGATATCTCGCTTTGCAGGCCGCCTTCAACCCATTCCAAAAGAATGCCGCCTGATACTGGTGTGACCTCGGTCACTTTGACCCGCAAAGACAGCCCCATGACAAAGCGCCAACCATTATGCCGCCCATCGAGCGATTGCGCCGCTTCATCATAGTCATAAAAATCGTCAGGAAAGCCGTTCAGCGGCAATAATCCGTCAGCGGCACCATCTTCAAGCCGGACAAAAGCCCCAAAACCGGTAATGGCGACAATTATGCCATCAACCACCGCGCCAAGCCGCGCTTCAAACAGGGCAGCGGCAAAACGGTCAATGGTACGGCGTTCGGCTGCGGCTGCATTGGCCTCGGTTTCGGAAATATGCGTGCAAATTTCGGCAATCTGGTCAAGCGGCATGCCGTTCAAGCCGTCCTTTGGACCGGTTTTTCGGCTCGCGGCGGCATCGACAAGCGCACGATGGACAAGCAGATCAGCATAACGCCTGATTGGCGAGGTGAAATGTGCATAATTGCGAAGTGATAATCCGAAATGCCCGATATTATCGATGCTGTAGACAGCTTTTGCCTGACTTCGCAATACCGCTTCATTCACCGTTAATGCATCAGGAGTGTTTTTGGCAAGCGCCAGAACCTTGTTGAAATGATGGGGGCGAAGCACCTGTCCGGTGGTGAAATTGCCGCCAACAGACTCGGCAAGCTTGGAAAGGTTGGCCGCTTTTTTAGGGTCAGGCGTGTCATGAACGCGAAAGACGCATGGTTGGCGGCTGGCAATCAAGCTATCGGCCGCGGCGACATTGGCCGCAATCATGAAATCTTCGATCAAACGTTGCGATTCGGTTTGCGACCTTTGGGAGATGGCAATGGCTTTGCCGGTTTCATCCATAACAACGCGGCGTTCCTTCAGGTTCAGCGCCAAGGGTTCGCGGTCTTGCCGGTCTTGATCAAGCGCCCGCCATGCACCGAACAATGCGTGAAGGCAGCCATGCGGTACATCGCAATCAGCCTCATCCATTACCCCATCAAAAACCGCCTGAACCTGATCATAGGTTAATCGGGCATGTGACCGGATCAAGGCGCGTTCAATATGATGCGATAGGCGTTTGCCATTTTTATCAATCTGGATTTCGGCAACCATCACCGCGCGGTCTTCATGCGGCCGCAGCGAGCAAAGATCATTCGAAATCGCCTCGGGAAGCATTGGCACAACACGATCGGGTAGATAGACCGAATTACCGCGTTTGCGCGCTTCACGATCAAGCGCGCTATCAGGGCGGACGTAATGCGATACATCGGCAATGGCAACAAGAATACGCCAACCACCATTTTCGGCTGGTTCGGCAAAAACCGCATCGTCAAAATCACGCGCATCAGCCCCGTCAATCGTCACAAGCGGATGATCGCGAAGGTCCCGGCGGCCTTTTAAGGGAGGGATCTTTAAACCCTGTGATTCGCTGATTGCTGCCTCGGGAAATTGATGTCTAATGCTAAATTCGGCGAGGGCGAGCGCGCTAAAAGCACCGGGTGATCCGGCATTGCCAAGATTGGCGATGACCCGCGCATTTTTGCCAATATAGCCGCGTGATGGCAGCAATTCAGCCTCGACCAGATCGCCAGCCTTGAGGGTGATTTTATCATGTGCCGTCAAAACAAGGCTGTCACGTTTGCCGCGATCGGCAGGTTGCAGGCGAAACCCTTTTCCGGCAGGAACAACAACGCCAAAAAGACGCTTTTGCTGGCGATCAAGAACGCGGATGATGCGCGCCTCATATAAGGCGGGACCAACACGGGCAAGGCGGGCAAGTACCTGCTGGCCAACAGCGGGCGCACGTCCTGCGCGGCGGCTTAGAATGACGCGAATTTCAGGCTGGTTTTCGTCGTCATTTCCAACCTGACGCGCCATGCCATCGCCATTATCGTCAAATTCGGTGAGTTCAAGAACGGCGATTTCAGGCAATGTGTCGGGGGCGGCAATGCCGCGGCGATCGCCGGCAAGAATGCCGCGTTCGGCCATATCGCGCAGCATCCGGCGCATCGAGGCGCGATGATCCTGCCCAATTTTAAAGGCGCGCGTGACATCGCGAAGGCTTGGCGGGACAGCGCAGCTGTTAATATAGTCAAGAACCGATGCCTCATCGGGCATAGCCAGTTTTTCCGGCGCATTATCTGGGCGGGAGTCACCCGGTTTACGCGCCATCTAGACCGCTTTCTGCTTGTCAGCGGTTTTTTTGGCGGTAGCTTTTTTGGTCGCTGTCTTTTTGGTTGCTGTCTTTTTGGTGGCAGCTTTTTTCTTCGGTGCCGCTTTCTTTGCGGTTGCGGGGCCTTTGGCTGCCTTGGCGGCCAGCAATTCTAGCGCGGTTTCAAGGCTGATATCGGCAATGTCATGCGCTTTGCCCAAGGTGGCACGAAGCTTGTTATGTTCGACATAGGGGCCGAACCGGCCTTTTTTGACATGAACTTCACCGCCCGATGGATGCGTGCCAAGCAAGCGTCCGGCCTTTTTGGCGGCTTCAGCAAGAAGATCAACAGCACGGTTGATGCCGATTTCAAGAACGTCATCATCGGGTGCAAGACTGGTAAATTTGCCCTGATATTTCAAATAGGGACCAAACCGGCCAAGACCAGCTTGGATCATATCACCGGTTTCGGGGTGCGGCTCGATATCGCGTGGCAACGCCAGCAAGCCAAGTGCGGCTTCTAAATCCAGCGATGATGCGCTTGTGCCTTTTGGCAAGGAGGCGCGTTTTGGTTTTTTGGTTTCAGGGTCGCCAATTTGCACATAAGGCCCATAAGGTCCGTTTCGCAAATAGACAGGAAGACCCGAAACCGGATCAGGCCCAAGTTCTTTATCGGTTAAAGGCGCTTCATCATCAGCATTGTCATTCTGGCTTGCTAGCTGGCGGGTGAATTTACATTCTGGATAGTTCGAACAGCCAACAAAGGCACCAAATTTGCCAAGCTTTAGGCCAAGACGCCCATTGTCACAATTCGGGCAGCTTCGTTTCAGTGCGCCGGTTTCATCAGCCTGAAAGAAATGTGGCCCCAATTCTTCGTCAAGAACATCAAGAACATTGGTGATGGTTAAATCTTTGGTGCCATCAATGGCAGTTTTGAAATCGCCCCAGAAATGCGCTAGCAGCGTTTTCCAATCAAGATTGCCAGCCGAAACTTCATCAAGCTGGGTTTCAAGCTGGGCAGTGAAATCATATTCAACATAGCGATCAAAGAAATTACCAAGGAAGGTTGAGACCAACCGGCCCCGGTCTTCGGGAGTGAATCGGCCTTTATCCTTGACGACATAATCGCGGTTTTGCAAAACCTGAATGATCGACGCATAGGTTGATGGACGGCCAATTCCCAGCTCTTCCATCCGTTTAACGAGGCTGGCATCGGTAAAGCGCGGCGGTGGCTGGGTGAAATGCTGTTCCGGCGTGACGCTATGGGTGGTGAGTTGATCGCCTTTGGCCATGCTTGGCAAAAGGGCGGTATTATCTTCGCCATCACCATTGGCCTTTTCGGCTTTGCCATTGTCATGTGTGGCGTCTTTGCTTTCACGGTAAACTGATAAAAAGCCGTCAAAAACCATCACCTGGCCGCTGGCGCGTAAGGAAACGCTGTTTGCCGCATCGCCGATATAAACACCTGTCTGATCAAGCTCGGCAGATTGCATCTGGCTGGCAATGGCGCGTTTCCAGATCAATTCATAAAGCCGCGATTGGTCATGATCAAGAAAAGTGCGCATTTCATTTGGGTGGCGCGCAATTTCGGTTGGGCGGATCGCTTCATGCGCTTCTTGAGCGTTTGCAGCCTTTGTTTTATAGACGCGCGGCGAATCTGGCAGATAACGCTTGCCGAAATTCTGGTCGATATTCTGTCGGATTGAGGCAATCGCTTCGCCGCCTAGTTGAACACCATCGGTTCGCATATAGGTAACCAGGCCGGTGGTTTCGCTGCCAATATTAATGCCTTCATATAGTTTTTGCGCGATTTGCATTGTGCGACTTGCTGAAAAGCCAAGCTTCCGCGAGGCTTCTTGCTGAAGGGTTGAGGTAGTAAAGGGTGGCTGCGGATTGCGGCGCACGCGCTTGGTCTCAATCGATTGAACGCCAAGCTTGGCGGCTGAAATGGCAGTGACAGCTTTGGAAGCTTGGGCTTCGGATGTTATATCAAGCTTGCCAAGCTTGGTGCCGTCTAAATGGGTTAGACGCGCAGTGAAATTGTTACCACTAGCAAGGCCCAGCGCAGCTTCAATGCTCCAATATTCTTGTGACTGAAAGGCCTCGATCTCGGCTTCGCGCTCGCAAATCAGCCGCAGCGCAACCGATTGCACGCGTCCAGCAGATTTTGATCCGGGCAATTTGCGCCATAAAACAGGCGAGATTGAAAAGCCAACAAGATAATCAAGCGCGCGCCGCGCCCGATAGGCATCAATCAGTTCAACATCTAGCTGACGCGGGTTATCCATGGCGGCAAGAATGGCGGTTTTGGTAACCTCGTTAAAAACAACCCGTTCAACATCAACACCATTTAGACGTTTGGTACCTTTTAGCTGTTCAAGAACATGCCAGCTAATGGCCTCGCCTTCCCGGTCAGGGTCAGTCGCAAGGATCAATTTATCCGCACCCTTCAGCGCGGCTATGATATCTTTTAGATGCTTCTCAGACCCGCTCGAAACCTGCCATTTCATTTCAAAGTCATTGTCAGGCAGAACGGATCCGTCCTTGCTTGGCAAATCACAAACATGACCATAAGACGCAAGCACCTTATAGCCATCACCGAGGTAACGGTTGATGGTCTTGGCCTTGGCTGGAGATTCGACAACGACGACTTTCATCACTTGTCCCTACTATATCGAGAAGGGGTTGCGATAAAGGCAAAAATGGGTTTTGTCAAAATTTCTGTTGTTTTTTTTGTGATTAAGCCTGTTTTGAGGGTAATTCAGCCTGATCGTATGGTTGGATGGTTGCTGGCAATGGCCGATGGTGGGTCTCCCAAATCCATCAAAATTTAAATTAGCGTGATACGCGATTACACATAATGACGTGTTAACTGACCCGCCAATTCCAATTCAAGAATCGTTTCCCAGACGACCACAGATGGCTGACCGTACCAAACAATTAAATGGTCAAAATCAACCGGATCCATGCCAGTTTTTTACGTCCATCCGTGCCCAAAACTAAACGGCACCGATTTTAAAAAAAGTTAACCGAAAAGGATCATCCCTTTGATCGGGATATTTAGGGTTTTTTTGCGCCGATTTTGGTTTCGGTGCCCGATAAAAGACGGCCAATATTCGTATGGTGACGATTCCATACAATGCCGCCAAGCACCAAAATGGCAATTTTGATCATCTTGGAGTCAAGCAAGCCAAACCCCGCCACAACACAAGCCCCCATCGCCAATAATGCCGATAGTGACGAATAGCGCGATAAAAACGCAGTCACCAGCCAGACAAACACAAAAACCGCACCAAGCCGCAGATCAAGTGCGGCCATGACGGCAAGGCTGGTCGCAACGCCTTTACCGCCATTGAATTTCAGCCAAATCGGGAAACAATGGCCTGCAACAACAAGAATGCTAGCAAGGGCTGTCAAGGCTGGCGTGGTTGTCTGACCGACAAGCCAAACCACGCCAACACCTTTGCTGGCGTCACAAATCAGGGTTGCAATGGCTAGTTTTTTATTGCCGGTTCGCAGCACATTTGTTGCGCCAATATTGCCTGAACCGATTTGCCGAATATCACCAGCACCAGCCAGTTTTGTCAAAATCAAGCCAAACGGAATGCTGCCAAGCCCATAGGAAAAACACGCCACAAGAAAAACCGACCCAACATCATCAAACATTTAATTATCGTTCCTGATTAAAGCTGTTCCGGCCAGTTTATTGGCGCAGGAATATGGCGGCACCATCGACATAGGTTGCGTCAACAACGCCTTGCACCGGATGCGATTCAAAAGGCGTGATCCGCGAATCTGATTTGAAATTTGCCCCGGCAATAATCCAGCTACTATCGGGCCGGAACAAGATGAAATCGGCCGCACCGCCCGGGCTTAGTGTGCCACCTGTCATATCCAGAATGGACGCTGGTGCAAGGCTAAGCGCCTCAATCATCCGGGTCATGGAGATGTGGCCTTGATGAACAAGGGTAAGGCTAAGCGCCAACAAGGTATCAACGCCTGATGCGCCCGGTTGTGCTGGGCCAAAGGGCTGCATTTTGGCGTCGCGGTCAACCGGCATATGGTCAGAAGAAATCGCATCAATCGTTCCATCGGCAAGACCTTCGATCACCGCCTGCCGGTCATCTTCGCTTCGCAATGGTGGCGACAGTTTGAATGCGGTGTTATAGGTGCTGATTGCCAGTTCATTGAGCAGGAAATAAGGCGGGGATGTATCGGCAGTAACGGCTAGGCCTTTGGCTTTGGCTTGGCGAACTGCCTCGATTCCGGCACGCGTTGAGATATGGGCAACATGATATCGGGCGTCGGTACGGCGAAGCAGATGCAGATCACGATCAATGATAATCACTTCAGCTTCGCTTGGGCTGCCAAGCAGGCCAAGCCTTGTTGATGTCTCACCTTCATTCATTTCGCTATTTGCGGTTAGCGCATGATCTTCGCAATGCTGAATAAATGGCTTGTCGAGCATGCTGCTATAGGCAAGAAGGCGGCGCATGATCAAGCTGTCATCAATTGACGTTGAGCTGTTGGTAAACCCAATGGCGCCGGCTTCGGCCATCAGCCCCAATTCAGCCATTTCTGTGCCAGCCAGTGATTTTGTTGCCGCGCCATAAGCGTAAAGCCGCGAGCCACCAATGCGTGACGCGCGAAGGCATAGCGAGTCAATGGCGCTGGCCTCATCAATGACTGGCCGTGTGTCGGGCAAACAGGCCAAGGCGGTGATACCGCCATTAGCAGCCGCGGCCAAAAGTGTGGCAAGGCTCTCAAGATGTTCTGATCCCGGATCCGCAGGTTGAACGCGCATATCAACAAGGCCGGGCGACAGGCAGGATGATTTGCAATCAATTACTTGTTCAAATTTATCGGTTTTTGGAGGCGTGCCAGGTCCGATAGCGTAAACAACACCGTCAACAACATCGAGATATCCAATGCCGTCGATTGATTGCGACGGGTCAATGATATGGGCGTTGAAAAAACGGATCGTGGTCATGTTTGCCTCGTTACCAAAGCTTCAAGACAGGCCATGCGGGCAGCAACGCCCATTTCCACCTGCGTGCGGATCAGGCTTTTTTCCACATCATCTGCCGTTGCCGAGTCAATTTCAACGCCGCGATTCATTGGCCCTGGATGCATCACCAATGCTTTTGGCGCGGCGCGCATCAATTTGCCGCTATCAAGGCCAAACAGGTTGAAATATTCGCGCTGTGAAGGCGTTTCGGTTCCTGCCATACGTTCGGATTGCAGGCGCAGCATCATCACAATGTCACATCCTTTAATGCCAGCCTCGAAATCAGTATAGACCGAAACCCCCATATTGCCGATATCGGCAGGAAGCAGGGTAACCGGACAGACAAGCCGCAATTCGGCACCAAGCGTGCCAAGAAGATGGATATTTGACCTCGCGACACGGCTGTTGGCGATATCACCGCAAATGGCAATTTTCAGCCCTTCAATTCGGCCAATGCGCCGGCGAATTGTCAGCGCGTCAAGCAAGGCTTGGGTCGGATGTTCATGGCGGCCATCACCAGCATTGATCACCGCCGCATCAACATGCTGGCTTAGCAGCAGTGCCGCGCCCGAACAATTATGGCGTATCACCAGAATATCCGGATGCATCGCATTCAGCGTTGTCGCCGTATCAAGCAGCGTTTCGCCCTTTTTGACCGATGATCCGGCAACCGCAATATTGAGAACCGATCCGCCTAGCCGTTTGGCGGCAAGTTCGAAAGAAACGCGGGTCCGCGTTGAGCTCTCATAAAACAGATTAATGATTGTTTTGGCCTTAAGCGCGTCGCTAACCCCGTCATGGGGATTGTCGGCAAACATATGACCGCGATCGATTAGGCTTCGAATTTCAATTGGGGACATGCCCTCAATGCCAAGCAAATGCCGGCTGGTCAAGGCGACAGGGCCGACTACTTCCTGCGACTGAACGCCTATGCCATCCTGCTTTGTCATGAGGCCAGTTTATTACCGTAACCGACCGTGCTGGTCTAGCGTTAAATGCAAGATTGAAAGACCAAAATGCCAGCCATCTAGTCACTTACACATGGCGATATGGCTTGATTGCGGGCGGTCCCGTCATTTATGGCATCAAGCGCTGATTGTAAAATCCAGCAGGCAGCAAGTGCATCGCGGCGTAGGGCGCGTTT
>CAJYBL010000050.1 GCA_913064995.1 uncultured Alphaproteobacteria bacterium | reverse complement strand
CTATTGCAAGATTGTTCCTTCAGGCACGATTCCAGCATTGGTGGATGATGGTTTTACCCTTGGAGAGTCAGATGCCATTGCCGAATATTTGAACGAGTTGGCACCCAAACCTGCAATGCTTCCTGAACCCATCAAAGAACGGGCAATGGCACGCGCCTTGTCACGGTTTCACGACACCCGCATCGAACCGCTGCTTCGTGCCTATTTTGGACAGGTTGCACCCGCGAACCGCAATGCCGATTTCATTGCCGAAAATGCCGCCCTTCTGCAGCGCCGCTTTAACCAACTTGCCAAGATCAGGACGCCATCACCGCTTTTGACCGGTGCCGATCTTAGCCTTGCCGATTGCGGCTTTGCGCCTAGCTTTGCCATTCTTGATTGTTTACAAGGCTTGCTTGGGTTTGACCTGACCCTACCTGCATCGATCAAGGCCTATGAAGCGGCATTATGCGCTCATCCATCGGTTTGTGATGAATATGCCGCCTATGCCAAAGTGTTGGCTGAATGGGCCGCCGCCAAAATGGCAGGCTCGTGATAAATAACGATTTAAAATGATTTCCTTTGACGCTGATTTCCTTTCGCGCCTAGGCTGGCAGTAAATTGGCAACAGGCCATCTTGGTTAAAACAGGCTTGCTGCCACCCTCTATCATGTTGGTCGTTGCTGCCTATGCCTTTGTCTGTGGCCTTTCAAAATTTACCGCCGCAAATGCGCGCCTCAATCTTGATGATTGTTGCGCTGTTCATGTTTACCTGCATGGGAATTTTCATCCGGCTATCTGCGGCCAATCTGCCTGTCATCGAGGTGGTGTTTTTCCGCAATGCGCTGGCGGTGGTTCTGTTAGTGCCGCTGATCATGCGCGTTGGCTGGTCAAGCATGCGCATGCAAAAGCCAAAGCTGTTTTTCCTGCGCGCAGTGATTAACTTTGGCGGCATGTTTTGCGGCTTTACCGCCCTCACGTTAATTCCGCTGGCGCAAATGACCGCGCTTAGTTTTACCGGCCCTTTGTTTGTAACCATTGGCGCGGTGTTATTTCTTGGTGAAATCATTCGCGCGCGGCGGATCGCTGCCATCGCTGTTGGATTTTTGGGAACATTGATCATACTGCAGCCGGGCTTTACGGAAATTTCTATTGGCGCACTGATGGCGCTTGCTAGCACCTTATCAATTGCGATGGCGTCGTTGATCGTGAAAAAACTAACCGCAACCGAAACACCTGAAGCCATTGTAACATGGATGGTGGCAATGCAAGCGCCGTTGGCATTGATACCTGCACTTGGTGTCTGGCAATGGCCAAGCCTTGAAAGCTGGGGCTATTTATGGGCGATGGCGCTTACCGGAACAATTGCCCATCTATGTTTTACCCGCGCCTGTCGGCTTGTTGATATCACCGCTTTGCAACCGCTTGAATTCATCAAATTGCCATTTGCAGTTATTCTGGCATGGTTGATTTTTAGCGAATGGCCAGGCCTTTGGACATGGATTGGTGGGGCAGTTATTTTTGCCTCGACCATCTATATCACTAGGCGTGAGGCCCACGCCAAAAAATCGCTTCGGCCAAATGCCGGAGCCCGCGAGACCAAACTATAGCCCATTATGACAAACCAGCCGCAAAGCTGAGGTGGAAATTAAGAATGCTAGCACGCATCAGGCCAAGTTAACCAGCATCCTGAACCGCCCAGTAAAGCGGCGTGCCACAATCAAAAATCGTCAACGGCCCATCAGGCGTCGCCCGGCTTTCAGGATAGATGACTGGTGCATCCTGTTTGACCAAAGTAATCCGGTCTTCATTAACCGGTAGGCGATAAAATCTTGGGCCATGCAATGAGGTAAAACCTTCAAGCTGAAAAAGCGCACCTTCAGCTTCAAAAATATGCGCAAGACACGACATCGTATTTGGCGCGGTATAAATACCAGCACAACCACAAGCCATCAACTTGGCAGCGTCCAGATGCGGCGCACTGTCGGTACCAAGAAAGAAACTGCTATCACCGGAAATGGCCGCCGCAATCAGGGCGCGGCGGTGGCTTTCGCGTTTGGCAACTGGCAAGCAATAATAATGCGGGCGAATGCCACCAGCCAGAATATGATTACGATTGATAAACAGGTGATGCGTTGTGATCGTGGCGGCAATATTGCTACCGCCAGAACAGACATACTCGACACCATCGCTGGTGGTTACATGCTCCAGCACGACTCGTAAACCAGGCACACGCCGCCGCAAAGGATCAAGAACGGTTTCGATAAACACCGCTTCACGGTCAAAAATATCAATTTGCGGATCGGTCACTTCGCCATGAACACATAGTGGCAGGCCAATTTCGGCCATTTTTTCCAGAACGACGATGACCTTGTCCAGGTTGCGAACGCCCGATGCTGAATTGGTGGTTGCCCCTGCCGGATACAGCTTGACCGCATTGATCAAACCCGATTTGGCCGCCGCGGCAACATCATCCGGATCGGTTGTTTCGGTCAGATACAAAGTCATTAGCGGGGTAAAACCGTGAGCCGGATTGACAGAAGCCATGATCCTGTCGCGATAAGCTGCCGCTTGGGCGCCTGTTACCACTGGCGGCACCAGATTCGGCATTATGATGGCGCGGGCAAAATGGCGCGCCGTATCGTCAATAACCGCGCCAAGCATGGCGCCATCACGAAGATGAAGATGCCAATCATCAGGGCGGCGGATGGTCATTTGGGTCATGACAAATATTCCCATTAATTTTGATGGTTAGAAAACTGATAAATCGACAAAAAGATGCCAAAATTAATACCAGTATCATTGCGCAAAACCTACGCAACCTCAACAAACATCATCACCTGATTTCGCCAGCCTTAGCAATAATCGCAGCTTTCAAGTGGCACATAAGATAACCGAAATCAACGGTCTTTGTGCCGATTACCAAACGGCGCAAACAGCCGCGCAGAAACATTAGACATTCAACAGCAGATATTCACGCTCCCAGGGGCTAATCACCTCGAGAAAAGCGTCGGCTTCGGCGCGTTTTACCTCAACAAACAGCGTGACAAAATCTTCGCCAAGCACTTTATGAAGCGGCTTGGCACGTTCCAAAGCATCAAGCGCGACATCAAGGTTACGCGGCAATGTCTCCAGATCTTCACCGCTGACCTTGCGCGGGCGGGTTGGTCGGCGCTTTTCCTGCAAACCAAGCCAAACTGCCGCCAAGGTCGCCGCAATCGCAAGATAGGGGTTGGCATCAGCACCCGGAATACGGTTTTCGATACGCCGGTTTTTCGGATCACCAAGCGGCACACGCAAACCCACCGTCCGGTTGTCCATGCCCCAAGCAAGATTGGCTGGTGAATCTTCGGTACCGGTTCGCCGCCGGTAGGAATTCACATAAGGCGCCATCAACGCCATTGCACCGCTGAGATAACGCTGCATACCGGCAACCGAATGATAGAAATCATCACTTTCACTGCCGTCGTCATTAGAAAAGATATTCTTTCCGCTTTCCTTTGATTTGACCGAAACATGAACATGCATGGCACTGCCCGGCTGTTCCTGCATTGGTTTTGCCATAAAGGTGGCGTGAAGGTGATGATTGATCGCCGCCTGCCGCACTGTGCGTTTAAACAGAAAGGCCTGATCGGCGAGATCAAGGGCATGTCCATGATTGAAATTAATTTCCATCTGCGCGGCGCCAGCTTCATGGCTTAGTGTATCAATGTCCAGCCCCTGCACATCGCAATGGTCATAAATTTCTTCAAATAAGGGATCAAATTCATTCACCGCATCAATGCCATAGGCCTGACGCGCCTTTTCGGCACGACCAGATCGGCCCGGCGGTGTAATCAAGGGCGCATTGGCATCACTGCTTTGCTTGACCAGAAAAAATTCAAGTTCAGGCGCAATCACCGGCTCAAGACCAGCCCCTTCAAAAAGTGCAAGAACCGATTTCAGCACAGCCCGCGATGAAAATGTGACATCCGCGCCATCTTGGTGAACCGCATCATGAATGATCTGTGCGGTTGGTTCGTCATACCAAGGCACCAGTCTACATGTTGAAATATCTGGCCGCAGAATCACGTCGCGGCCAATTTCATCAAGCACGTCACTATCATAATATTCGCCCGTTACCGATTGGCCAAACACATATTCCGGCAAACGCAAACCACCTGATTGTTGCGCCGAAATGAATTTGGTCACCGGCAGAATTTTGCCGCGGGCAATGCCCGAAATATCACTTACCAAACATTCTACCTCGGTGATGTTTTGGTCCGCCAGCCAAGCTTTCATATCGAATCCCATCTGTTTTCCTTCCATCGATGGTCATTTCATTTCACGCAATCAGATTGGCGTTTCACCTATCGCTGCGTAATATCCTCTAAGGTGCAATCAAGCGCGTTTGCGAGTATCATTACCATGCGATCAATATCCGAACGTTCAAAGCTAAGTGGCGGTGACATGATCACCGCATCACGAACCGCCCGCACCATCAATCCCTGATTAATCGCATGATCACGGCAGACCACCCCCATTTCACCAACTGGATCAAACAGAACCGGACCGGCTTTATCCTTGACCAGCTCGATCGCCGCCAGCAGGCCAAAACTGCGAACCTCGCCAACAAGCGGGTGCGCTGCAAGCGGTTCTAGGGCTGCGGCCAAATAGGGGCCGGTATTATCGCGAGTCTTTTCAACAAGCCCATCGCGTGCAATCAGATCAAGATTGGCCAAGGCCACCGCGGCCGCGACCGGATGACCCGAATAGGTAAAACCGTGATAAAATTCGCCGCCATCATCAATCAGGCGCGTCGCCACCCGGTCGCCAATCATGACCGCCGACATTGGCACATAACCCGAAGTCAGACCTTTGGCGAGAGTCATCATATCTGGCGACAGGCCAAAGGTCTGGCTAGCAAACCATTGGCCGGTGCGGCCAAAGCCGGTAATCACTTCATCAACAATAAATAAAATATCATATTTGCGGCAAATCGCTTCGACATGATTTAAATAGCCTTCAGGCGGCAGAATAACACCGCCAGCGCCTTGGATCGGCTCGGCAATAAAGGCGGCAATATGATCCGCACCAATTTCATTGATTTTATCCTCAAGCCAGCTTGCCGCCAAGGTGGCGAAATCTGCTGTGCTAAGATTGCCCTGATATAGAAATCCATAAGGCGGCTTGATATGCACAAAATCAGGTGCCGTTGCCGCCTGTTCATGCATTGCCGTCATGCCGCCCATGCTGGCCGACATGATGGTGCTGCCGTGATAGCCATAGGTGCGGCCAATGATTGTCTGTTTTTGCGGCTTACCCTCAAGCGCCCAGAAATGCCTCACCATCCGAATAATGGTGTCATTAGCCTCTGATCCAGAATTGGCATAAAATACGTTATTCAGACCATTGGGCGTAAGATCGGCAAGTCGCTTCGACAGGGCAATCACCGGCTGATTGCTGGTTTTGAAAAAATTATTGTAATAGGGAAGCATCCCCATCTGTGATGATGCGGCATCAATTAATTCTTGCCGCCCATAACCAACATTCACACACCACAGACCTGCCATCGCGTCCAGAATGCGATTGCCATCGCTGTCATAAATATAATGCCCATCGGCATGCGTAATGATGCCTGATCCAGCAGCACGCCATTCACCGTAATCAGTGCAGGGTGCCATGTGATGCGCGGCATCAAGCTGGCGCCAATCATCAGTTGTCATATCCTGCATTATATGCCCATCCAAACTAAAAAAATCGGGGTTTTAATTAATGCTTTGGTCATCTTGAGTACGTTCATGAATGATAATGACCGGCTAATTAAACGCGCCTGAAAGTTACAGCCGCCTTCATCAAAATCATGATCAGATCATTGACCATGCTTGCGTCATTTTACGATCACAGACTACTATTGTTATTTTAGAAGCGCAATCAATCTGACGCGAAAACACCTGTCAGGCATAGCCTGATAATGAACCAATACTCGAGATCATGACCGACCTAAATTCCATCTATGCGGCTGAGATTGCCGACAAGCCAAAATTTCCGGCACCCACCGGTAATCTTGATTGCGAAATTGCGATTATTGGCGGAGGTTTTACCGGCATGACGGCCGCCTTGACCCTTGCCGAGAACGGGCATGATGTCATTCTCATTGAAGCTGATGTCATCGGCAGCGGTGGCTCGGGGCGCAATGGCGGTCATGTCTGTCAGGGCTGGCCAAATGATTTTCACCATATCAGTCGTCAATTACCGGCCGATGAAGCGCAATTGATATGGGATGCAGGCATGCGCGCGGTTGATCTGCTTCGCCAGCGCGTTCAACGCCATAAAATCGATTGTGATTTACGGTTTGGCTATCTTCATGCGGCACTTCATGACCGGCAGATGCAGGAATTATTGGCCATGCGCGACGAATGGCAGGCCAAAGGCTATGACCATTTAACCACTTTGGATAATCGTGATTCGCTTGCCAGTCATATTGGCACAAATGCCTATGTTGGCGCATTGCATGACGCCAATAGCGGGCATATCCAGCCGCTGAAATATCTATATGGGCTGGCGCGCGCCGCCAGCGCCGCCGGTGCGCGTATTTACGAGCATGCTGGCATCACCGCGCTTGCTACGACACCCGATACAGCCAGACATGATGCCAGCAATAAAGTTGCTGGCAATAAAGGCATTGGCACCAAGGCATTATCGCTTGCCAATGGGCAAAAGATAACGGCGAAATTCGTGCTGTTATGCGGCAATGCCTACCTGCAAAATATCGGCACAAGGAAAATGACCAGCCGGTTGGCACCAGTTACATCGTCAGTTCTCGCAACAACACCTTTATCGAATAATTTGATTTCACATATCCTGCCGCATCGCGCAGCGGTTGCCGATTGCAATACAGCGCTAAATTACTATCGGATTGATGCTGATGGCCGGATGATATTTGGCGGGCGTGCCAGCTATACAAATGTCAATCTTGGCAATGTTGAACGTGATTTGAAACAACGCATGGTCGGCGTGTTTCCCGAACTTGCCGAAAGCGTCACAGCCGCGGTCTGGTCGGGCCGTATCGGCATCACGGTAAACCGGATACCGCATTTTGGAACCTCAGGTGACGGGGTGTATTTTGTGCAAGGATTTTCCGGTCATGGCGTTGCATTAACCGGTCTTGCAGGCACTATTCTTGCCAATCATATCATGGGGCGATCACGATTATTCAGCATCTTGAGCAAGCTTCGCCATTTGCCATTTCCGGGCGGTTTTTTGCGAACCCCAGCCTTGGCGATTGGGATGAGTTGGTACAAAATGCGCGACTATCTCCGCCTATAAATAGGCCGGTGTGGAGCGGCTAGATACGGCCAACCAGTTTTGTTGGCGCGCCCTTTTTCTTGGCCAGAACTGCTAGCCAATCATACGCCATATTTGCGGCCGCAATGGCAGTGATTTCAGCATGATCATAGGCTGGTGCCACCTCAACAATATCCATGCCGATCAAATCAAGTGGCGCAAGTCCACGAACAAATTCAAGCCCCTGCCAACTGGCAAGACCACCTGCAACCGGCGTTCCGGTGCCAGGTGCAAAGGCCGGATCAAGGCCATCGATATCAAAAGACAGATAAGCTGGCGCATCACCAACGCGTTCACGCACAACCTCAATCGCTGCATCAATGCCATTGCGGTGCACCCAAGGGCTAGTCAGGATTTCAAAGCCGTGATCACTGTCATTATAAGTGCGAAGCCCGACTTGCGTTGATTTGCCAACATCAACAATCCCGTCAGCAATGGCTCGGGCAAACATTGTTCCATGATCAAACCCAACTCCATCATCAGGCCAAGTATCGCAATGCGCATCAAACTGAACCAGCGCAATCGGCCCATAGGCTTTGGCATGGGCCTTTAGCAAAGGATAAGCAATGGCATGATCACCGCCAAGGCTGAGCATTTTTGCCCCTGCCGCAATGATTTCATCAGCATGATCGGTGATGCTTTCAAACACCGTATCGGGATGATGCGGATCAAGAAAACAATCGCCAAAATCAATGACCGATAAATGGTCAAACGGATTAAAGCCAAACGGGAAATGTGCCAATTCGGCAAGCTGCACCGAGCCGGCGCGAATGGCGCGTGGCCCTAAACGGCAACCCGACCGATAGGTCACTGCACTATCATAGGGAATGCCGCTAACCACAACATCGACACCGTCAAAATCACGGCTATAACGCCGACGCGCAAAACTTAGCGCACCGCCATAGGTCATTTCGCGCAATGTTTCCTTATTTTGTTTGATGCGGAATGCCGCATCACCAACAGCTTTTGTCATTGTTTCATCCCATATTCGGCAAAATACCTGTTTTGCTTATCCCATCTAACAGCAAATCAGCATAGAACGCGGCCACACCACCGCGCCACCATCTTTGCACATTACTGGTTTTGGTCTCGGCCGGATAACCGGCGGCGTATCGCCCAGCTTGCACCGATCACCGCCACGGCAACAACAACAATCATCACTGTTGCAAGCGCGTTAATTTCAGGCGTCACACCAAGCCGGACTTTGGAAAATATCACAATCGGCAAGGTAGAGCTTCCCGGGCCACTGACAAAGCTGGCAATCACCAGATCATCAAAACTAAGCGTAAAGGCAAGCAACCATGCTGCCACAACCGCTGGCGCAATCACTGGCAATGTGATTGATAAAAAGATAAAGGGCTGGGTTGCGCCAAGATCAGCTGCGGCTTCTTCAATCGCCATGTCAAAATCACGAAGTCGTGCTTGGACCACCACTGCGGCAAAACACATCCCAAAGGTGGCATGCGCAATAATAATTGTATCTACACCGCGGCCAGACGGCCATCCAAACAAGCTTTCCATTGAAATAAACAGCAACAGCATCGACAAGCCAGTAACAATTTCCGGCATGACCAAAGGCGCGCTGGCAATCGCGCTAAGCGCAAGACGTGATCTGAAATTGCCAAAACGAACAAAAGCAACCGCAATACAGATGCCAAGAATCGTGGCAATGGTCGCGGCCCACACCGCGATGAGCAATGACGTGCCAAAGGCCGATAAAAGCTGATCATTTTCAAGCAAGCCTGCATACCATTTCAGCGAGGCGCCCGACCAGACCGAAACCAGTTTGCCAGCATTAAAACTGAA
>CAJYBL010000049.1 GCA_913064995.1 uncultured Alphaproteobacteria bacterium | reverse complement strand
TACCTGCCCGCCACGGAGGAGCGTGCGCTGCTTCCTTCCTTCGTTCGTTCGTTCGTTCCTTCCTTCATTCATTCACAACAAGAGACACCATCATAACCATCCCAGCCCATCTTTTCCGCAAATCATACAATATTATGGGCTTAAATAGTTGATTTAAATCGGCAAACCATCCTATGGTGCATCTAAGGCATCAGTCAATTTGGGAGAACAAAACCTTGCAGCATGTCAGCTTTAAACGCATGGACGAAGGCACCTCGCAAGATTATGCCTTTTTGAATGCACTTGAAAATGAATTTGTTGCAGCCTTGCCCGACCGTTTGCTTGCTGCCCTTACCGGCCTTGAGGGCTCACTTGCTGGTTATCAAATCAGCCGGCTTGAACATTCATTACAATCTGCAACGCGTGCCGAGGCTGATAGGGCTGATATCGAGCTGATTGTTGGCGCATTGATCCATGATCTTGGTGATGATTTGGCACCGCTTAACCATTCCCAGCTCGCCGCCACAATCATTCGCCCCTATGTCCGCGCCGAAGTGGCATGGATTATCGAACATCATGGCGTTTTCCAGATGTATTATTATGGCGACGCAATGGGGGTTGATAAAAACGCCCGTGACATTTACCGCGACCATGCATGGTTTGATAGCTGCGAGCAATTTTGCCGTGATTGGGATCAGATGGCCTTTGATCCCGATTACCCAACCAAGCCATTGGCGCATTTTGAACCAATGCTCCGCGAAATCTTTACCCGCCCGCCATTTGATCCGGCGATTATCAATCCGGCCAACTAGACGGCATCGGCAAAAAGCAATTCATCTTTTCACCATTTACCTATGAAGGCCGAACCCATGTCAAAAACCCTGTTGATCACTGGCGCCAATCGCGGCATTGGCTTTGAAATGACAAAACAGGCGGCCAAACGCGGCGATCATGTCATTGCCTGCGCTCGCAATGTTTTGGAAGCCTCTAATCTGGTTGCGCTTGCCCTTGACAATCCGGCGATCAGCCTTCTTGGGCTCGATGTTACCGCCGAGGCTGATATGAAACAAATCGCCGCTGGCATGACCCGCAAAATCGACATTCTGGTCTGTAATGCAGGGGTATTGAATGGCTATGGCGGCCTTGAAGATCCTGCCCATCACAGTTGCGCCATTGAATCGGTTCTGATGACCAATATTGCTGGTGTCTTTTTCACGGCAAGATCATTTTTACCGCATTTACTAGATCCCGCTGATGGTGATCGCCACCGATCCGGCATGACAGGTAAAATTGCGGTCATTTCGTCGATTATGGGCAGTCAGGAACGTGCCAGCAGCAATGCGCCGATCTATCGTGCCTCCAAAGCTGGCGCAACCAATATTGCACGAACGCTCTCTGTCGAGCTGGCACCGCGTGGGGTTGCCGTTGGTGCCTATCACCCGGGATGGGTGCGAACCGATATGGGTGGGGTTGCCGCCGATGTTGCGCCGGCAGATAGCGCGGCCGGACTTCTGGCACGTTTCGATGCGCTTGATCTTGCGACAACCGGCATTTACGAAAGCTATCGTGGCGAGGCATTGCCATTCTGATCGCCTTGTTGGTTGCTAGACAAGCTGGATCGCCAGCGCAAAGGCGCTAATGCCGCAAAGCAGGGAAAAGATCAGGTGCTTGCTGAAAAACATTGCCAATAATCCAGCGCCAAGCCCGATCAAGCGGTGATCAAGGCCGGTGGTTGCCAATACACCAGTTGGATGAACCAATAGCAGCAATAAAACAGCTGAAACCATAGCGTAGGCCATTGTGTTTACCCACCCCATCATCGGCCCATCAGCCGGAATGCGCGATGCAAGAACAACACCGGCAATCCGCCAAATGATTGTTCCAATAATGGCGCAAAATACCGCTGCCCATGATTGGAAAAAACCGTAATCTTCCATTATGTCACCTGCCGCATCCTCATCACACTATTGCACCGGCTCAAGGTGCCATTTGGCAATGAACCGGCCGTAAAGGCTGGCTAAACTGCCGCCAAGAATACCGGCAATCAGAATGGCCCATTCACCAGCAAATGGAAAAAACACAGGGCTGAGAACACCACCAATCAATACTGCAAGCCGATTGGCCTTTTGCCGCGCATTGATGATTAAAAGCAAAATATAAATTGGCGTGATAAAGATCACCACGCGCAAAATATCTGGCGGCAATAGATCACTTAAGAAGAATCCAAAGATCGTGCCAAGAATGCCAAAGACAAAGATCGTCAGGGCAAAACCCTGATAATATGGCAATAACAGATGCGAGGGGTATTTTTGCTGCGCCAGCCCCAAATTCGCCCATGCCGTAATCGCCAGAAACTGCATCCAGAAGATCCGTTTCCATAGGGGCAGATTATGCGATTTCAGATGCATCATATCCGCCGCAGAAATAACCATCAGCAACATCCGCATATTCGCCAGCGATACCGCAACAAAAATAATAAATAAAGATGCACCTGCCGAATAAAGGCTGGCAAAAGCCACCTGCCCGGGCATACCCCAAACCCCAAGCGAGGTCATAAGCGCCATCCAGAAATCAAACCCAGATTCGCGGGCGATTGTGGAAAATCCGGCCATCGTAATGCCAAGCGCATAACAAGGCGCGCGCAACGCATCAATCGCTGCGTTACGGCGGGTCTGGCTTGCATTTAGCGCGTAAAATTCAAGATTTTTCATGCGGTCTCATGAAGGGACGAGTGCCGAATAATCGTCAGTCGAATAATGGGGTCAAAAATCATGCATCTCGTGACCGATCGGCAAACCAGCCAGCCACCATCGGGGTAAGGTAAAGCGGTAATTGATAGGCTGCAACAAAAAGTGCAAATAACGGATCAGCGGGTAACGCGGCAAAATACAGCCCAAGATTACGATTGCCAGCGACAACCGCAACCGAACGCGTGCCCTCGGGAAACGGCATGGCTTTGACGGATACAGCGCGGCCAAACTGGCCAAAACGGCCAAGCAACCGGCCACCGGCAAAAACCAACGCCTGCGAGCCGAAATTCAGCCCACAAACAAGCCCAAGACAGGCCATCGCCAAAATTGGTGAGGTCATGACCATCGCGCCAATGCCGTCAAAAACCGGAAGAAGAAAAGCAAGCATGGACAAGGTTGACACCCCATCCAGCCGATGCCGGTTGGACTCGATCCGGTCTTGACCAAGAATCTTTTTGGCAAGCAACGCTAATAATAGGCCACCACCAAGAATGACGCCTAGCCGAAAACAAAGCATTGCCGATGATATCGGCACCGCCGCGCCAAGAAGATATTCACCAAGATAAGGGCCGGTAAAAGGTGCCAGCAAATTTGTCAGAACAACAATTTCCATCGCAATCGGTGCGGTAAACCCTAAAAAGATGCACATCCAGATCGTTGTGCCAATTGGCGGCGCCACCGCATACCATGTAACCAATGGCAAGAAATGATTGGGAAGGCCAAACCATTTTGCCGCGGTAAAAAAAACCACTGGCACAATGATTAAAAGACCAAGCGAAATGGCAAAATTGCGGATTAATCTTTGCGGTTGAAGCGCGGCTTTCAAAACCGCCCCAATATCGAGCCGTACAAGTGCCGCACCAATCAGAACCGCAAGGATATAAGGCGCAGCCGGTTTGAAAAAGGCACCGCTGCTTGGCAATAGCAAGGCCAGCACCACACCAAGCGGCAACAGAATACGGGCATGACGCCCGCTTGCCGCGAGAAGCCAAAGAAACAGATGAAAGTTCATGCCGCTATTGTTTACCGCCCTGAACGATCCGGTCAAGGATCATTGCACAAAACAAAAAGGCAAAGCCTACCATAATAGCCGGACCAACATTGGCATATTGAAATGCTTCCAGGACACCTTCACCAAGCCTCCTCACCCCAAACAGCGATGCCACAAAACCATGGCAAGGCTTAACACAATCTTTAGATTGACACAGGCATGAATTGACGGGCTGGCAAGCGACAGATCATAATGATCTGCCTTCCACCATCATGGCCGATGGGCTTAGTTTAAACGCATTATCCATTTGCCGCATTTTCTGCCAATTGGTTGCCATAGGCAAACAATGCCGCTGCGCCACCAGTATGTAAAAAGATGACATCTTTGTCACACTCGAAAAAACTCTGACCAGCAAGCCCAATCATGCCAGCAAGCCCCTTGCCCGAATAAACCGGATCAAAAAGCAGCCCCTCACGCCGTGCGATCAGGTTAATTGCGTCAAGCGTGCCTTGGGTTGGTTGGCCATAACCAACGCCAACATAGCCATCATCGACAATCACTTTTTCAACACCAAGTGGCGTATCGGTCAATTGTGCAGCGGTTAAAACTGCCAGTTTGTGAACCGAGGCAATTTGCTTGTCCTCAGGCTGGCGAACGCTAATCCCCATAACCGGAATTGTTGACCCGGCTGCATGCAGACCAGCAAGCATACCAGCATGCGTTCCCGCACTCCCCGTAGCTAGAACAATCCAGCCAACATCAAGATTATTAGCTTTGATCTGGTCAAGCAATTCATAGGCGCAGGAAACATATCCAAGCGCGCCAATTTCATTCGAACCACCGCCCGGAATGAAATAAGGTTTGCGACCAGCCGCAGCCAGCTTTTCAGTTACCGCCATCGCTTCGGCATTCATATCCAGACCCGCTGGCCGAAATTCAAGGCTTATGCCAAACATCTGATCAAAAAGAACATTGCCTGTGGTTTCGTAATCATCTTCCCGACCCGGCACACGCCGTTCCAAAAGCGCATGGCAATCAAGGCCAAATTTGCAGGCGGCAGCGGCCGTCTGACGGACGTGATTTGATTGAACCGCGCCCTGTGTCACCACCATATCAGCGCCTTTTTCAATCGCATCAGCAATCAAAAATTCCAGCTTGCGCGTTTTGTTGCCACCGGTCGCAAGGCCGGTGCAATCATCGCGTTTGATCCATAGCCTTGGCCCGCCAAGCGATTCACTCATCCGCGGCATAAATTCCAGCGGCGTTGGCTGGTGGCAAAGGGGAACTGAGGGAAATTCACTTAGCGTTTTAGCCATTCTATGGCATCCGTTCTTTTGTTAAAGTTACACCAAAAACGCCATTTGCGGCGCGACACTATATGAAAAAACTTGACGCTCTTTTATCAGAAATGCCAATGTTTATTTTGCATTCACATGATGCGTTTTTTGCATGGAGCAATCATAATCATGAATTTTCAATGGTTTGATGACCTGGCAGCCGTTCAGGAAACTGGCCATTTCTCATTGGCCGCGCAAAAATCGCATATAAGCCAGCCGGCCTTGAGCCGACGCATTAAGGCTTTAGAAGATTGGGCTGGATTTGCGCTTGTTGACCGCCGTTCACGCCCTGTCCAGCTAACGCCGGCTGGCGAGCAGATCCTTGATGTGGCTTTGTCATCTTTTAAAAGACTTGCTGATGAACGGAATATTTTACAACAAAGCAACTTGATGGCCGATCACTATGTTGTTCGTTTTGCCGCCCAGCATTCGGTGGCTTGGCGATTTTTCCCCGATTGGTTACAAGGCTTTGAAAATAGCTTTGGGCCAATTATGTCACGCCTTCGGGTTGATGATCTTCCCGATTGCATAAGCAGTTTTCTGGCTGGCGATGTTGATTTCCTGATTGCCTATAACAATCCACTTATTGATGGGCGCGCGGGCGGTGCCATCAGCGAGGCCATCGAAATCGGAACCGACAGGCTGGTGCCTGTTTGCAAGCCCGATGAAAATGGCCGCCCCTTATATTCATTGGATGATGAAACCAGCGCCTCGCTTCCCCATATCGGCTTTTCACCCGGATCATCACTTGGCAAGCTGTTTTCGCGCCATATGGCTGGCCGCATTGATCGCGACCGGTTAAAGCCGGTTTATCAAAATTCGATGGTTGGCGCGCTTCGGGTTCGTGCTTGGAACGGTTCGGGGGTGTCGTGGCTTCCCCAAAGCCTGATTGCCGCTGACATTCAGACCGGTGTTCTTTGCCGGGCTGGTGCCGATCAATGGGATATTGGTCTTACCATCAACCTCATGCGCCTAAACCGCAAAAAGGACAGCCAGCTTGACCATATCTGGCAGCATGTAAAAACAACCTCATCAGCCAAACGGTCACCCCAAGCGTAACGGCCGTAATCAAAGGGCAGCCACAGATGGATTTCACCACTGACTTTACCAACAGCACAAATATCCATGACGGGGTTGGCATTCATTTTCGCATGGCCGGAACGGGGCCGCCGCTGTTACTGCTTCATGGTTATCCGCAGACCGGCTATATGTGGCATAAGATTGCCCCTGCCCTTGCCAGCCAGTTCAGCGTTGTGATCCCTGACCTCCGAGGCTATGGCGATAGTGACAAGCCAAAAACCGACGCCAATCACAACCCCTATTCAAAACGCACTATGGCGGCAGATATGATGGCGCTGATGAGAGCGTTGGGACATGATCATTTTGCCGTTGCTGGCCATGATCGTGGCGGGCGAGTTGCCCATCGTTTGGCGCGTGATTACCCTGATGCGGTGACCCATCTTGCCGTGCTTGATATCGCGCCAACCGAGGCGATGTATGGCACAACCGACAAGGCGTTTGCCACCGCCTATTACCATTGGTTCTTTTTGATTCAGCCAGCCCCCTTTCCCGAAACATTGATCGGCCATGATCCAGAATTTTTTCTGCATCACAAAACCGGTCATTGGGGTCGCACCAAAGGCGCCATTACCAATCAGGCCTTTGCCGAATATTTGCGCTGTTTTTCAAATCCGGCCACCATTCACGCCAGTTGTGAGGATTATCGTGCTGCAGCCAGCATTGATCTAGACCATGACGCTGCCGATAATGGCAAAAAACTGGCGATGCCAGTTTTGGTGCTATGGGGCGATATCGGATTTGTTGGTAAACATTATGATGTGATTAGCGAGTGGCAAAACTATGCCAGCCATGTTGAGGGTCAGGCGATAAATAGCGGGCATTTTCTGGCCGAAGAAGCACCCGATCAAACCTTGGCCGCCCTTACCCGTTTTTTCACCAAAACAGACCCGTCATGCCAATGACCAACCCACCCTCCCTATCGCCACCATCTGATTGGATTATGCAGCAGGCGCAAAACTGGCCCGATGGCGCCAGAGTTCTTGATTTTGCGGCAGGCGGCGGGCGGCATTGCTGCGCGCTGAATCATGCTTTTCCAGGCCGGTTCTCATTCCTCGCAATTGACCGCGATCACGCCGCATTAGAAGCGTTAAAGGCCAGATGCCCGCAGATTGAAATCTGCCAATTTGATCTGGAAAGTACGAATATCTGGGGCTTTGCTGATGATGGGTTCGATATTGTGATTGTCACCAATTACCTTTACCGGCCACGGCTTGATGATTTATTCGGGCTTGTGCGGCAGGGCGGCTATCTTGCCTATGAAACCTTTGCCACCGGCAATGAAGCCTTTGGCCGCCCAAGCAATCCTGACTTTCTGTTACAGGACGGCGAGCTGGCCGCAAGACTGCCTGATGACTTCACTATTCTTGATTATTTTCACGGCAGAATTGACCAGCCAAAACCCGCCATCATTCAGCGACTAACAGCAAAACGCCAAGCGAAAAACCTTTATATCAAAGATTGATAGGCCAGCAAACGTCAAGCCAGCATCGAATTAGCGCTAATAATTATCAGCGCATAATAAAGGGGTTTGCGGCTGTGGTTTGCTGGGCAATCCAGACCGATTTAACCTGCAAAAACTCCTTGATCGATTCCTTGCCGCTTTCACGGCCTTCACCGCTGCGCTTATAGCCACCAAATGGCGAGGTAAAGCTAACCGCGCGATAGGTATTCACCCAGACTGTTCCCGCCTTTAGCTTTTCCGACATACGCAAAGCACGGCCAATATCACTTGTCCAGACCCCAGCAGCCAGCCCGTAAACAATGTCATTGCCAATGGCAATTGCCTCATCTTCAGTATCAAATGGGATCACTGACAGAACCGGCCCAAACACTTCTTCTTGGGCGATGCGCATTTGGTTATCAACGCCGGTAAAGATGGTTGGCTGGACAAATTGTTTGCCCTTTGCCCCCGCACCGCGATAAGCATCGCCGCCAAGAACACAAACAGCCCCCTCAGATTTCGCAATATTGATATAATCCATGATTTTTTCATATTGCGGCATGGTTGTAACCGGCCCCACATGCGTTTCGGTCGACATTGGATCACCAATTTTCGCTGCACCCGCAACCTCGACAAGTCGCTTTACAAATTTATCATGGATCGAACGCTGCACAAGAAGCCGTGATCCAGCGATACAGGTTTGCCCTGTCGCTGCGAAAATTCCTGAAATCGCGCCCATGACGGCAGCTTCAAAATCGGCATCTTCAAAAACGATGTTGGGTGATTTTCCACCAAGTTCTAGCGTGACCGGCATAATTTTTTTAGCCGCTGCTTCATAGATTTTCTGCCCCGACACATCCGAGCCGGTAAAGGCAATTTTATCAACATTGGGGTGATCGACCAAAGGCGCGCCAACCTCCATACCAAAACCGGTAATTGCATTCACCACACCCGCGGGAAAGCCCGCTTCTTCGATAAGTGCCATAAATTCCAATGTTGATGCAGACGTATATTCAGATGGTTTTACCACCGCGGTATTTCCCGCGGCCAAAGCCGGTGCCAATTTCCATGCCAGCAATAGCAAAGGCGAATTCCACGCCGTAATCATGCCAATAACGCCAAGCGGCTCATAACGGGTAAAATTAAAAATCCCCGACTTGTCAGAGGGGATGACCGCGCCTTCAATCTTGTCGGCAAGCCCGCCAAAATAGCGATACCATTCAGCCAGATATTTGGTTTGCGCGCCCATTTCGGCAATCAGCTTGCCATTATCACGAACTTCGATCTCGCCAAGCCGTGCTGCCTCACGCTCGATAATTTCGGCCAGCTTGACCATCAGCTTGCCACGGGCGGTTGGGCCGGTTGCGCCCCATTCACCGTCAAAGGCGGCTTTTGCCGCTGTCACCGCCCGATCCACATCTTCGGCATTGCCACGGGCTATTTTGGCCCATACTTCACCCGTATAGGGATTTTCACTATCAAACCATTCGCCCGAAGCCGGATCACATAACGCCCCATTGATATAATGTCGATAAGTCTTCATCACGCATATCTCCTTGCAAAAAGGGCTTGGCCTTCGGTTATTTCAAATCATGTCCCAACGGCCAAACCGACGGCCATCATAATATTGCCAGCAAAAAATGCC
>CAJYBL010000048.1 GCA_913064995.1 uncultured Alphaproteobacteria bacterium | reverse complement strand
CCGGTTTTACTCTGGAGAATTTGATAATAAGAAGGGTGTTTGCCCCTAACACGTAGATCATGATAAAAAGCAAAGTCTTGAAAGTCCCCGCCTTTTCGCTTACGTCTGATTCATGAAACAATACGATACAACATCACCTAAATCTGCTGAAACTAAGCTAAATCATCAACGCCGCTTGTCGGCGCGCAAGGTGGGCTGGGTTATCGCCACAGCTCTATTATTTACAGGGCTTGCGGTTGCAGTGTTTTTGATTTCTGATAAAATTGCCAGAAAGACCACATTAGGCATTCCGCAGTTTCAAGATAATCACATCGAACTAATTGATCAAAACGGCATTGCGCGAAACGAAGATGATTTCGCCGATCGGCCAATTGCGCTGTTTTTTGGCTTTACCTATTGTCCTGATGTATGCCCAACCACTTTGACAATGCTTGCCGCCGCACGCGATAATTTGGATTCAGCCGGTATCAATACAAAGGCGCTGCAGATCATATTTATCACGGTCGACCCTGAGCGTGATACGCCAGAGCAACTAAAGCAATACCTTAGTCTGTTTGATGCCAATGTTACAGGCCTAACCGGATCGCCAGATAAGGTGCGTTCGGTGCTGCAACAATTTGGTGTTTATGCGCAAAAGAATGGTCAAGGAGATGCGGATTACCTTTATGATCACAGTGCTGCAATATTTTTATATCGTGGTGATGGCAGCTTTAAAGGCACGATCGTCCACAATGAGCCTATCGCCTTTATTACTGAAAAGATAAAATCGATTCTGTAGATAGAATCCGGGCGTGATGATATTTACCGGTTGAATCAAGCAATCAAACATCATTTCAAAAGCGTGCGCTTAAAATTAGGCATCAAAAACCGTGCCTTTGCGGCTTGTCGGAGAATGAGTGGACATAAATAAGGCAGCCATAAACTGAGTCCAAGGCCATCATATCAGATGGCCTTTACCACTATTAGGTTGAGCCTGATTGGCCTAGCCATAATCAACCATGGCGATTTTGACGATTTTTGACAAGATCATCCACCACTGCCGGATCGGCCAAGGTTGATGTATCGCCTAGCTGATCATGTTCATTGGCGGCAATTTTCCGTAAAATGCGGCGCATAATTTTGCCTGATCGCGTTTTTGGCAATTGTGGCGCCCATTGCAATAGGTCGGGCGTCGCGATGGGGCCAATTTCTTTTCGTGTCCACTGGCGTAACTCGGCGGCCAACTGATCATCGGCAACCGCATCAGCCACCAAGGTGACATAGGCATAGATCCCTTGCCCTTTGATATCATGTGGATAGCCCACAACCGCAGCCTCGGCCACTTTTGGATGCGCCACCAATGCCGACTCAACTTCGGCTGTTCCCATCCGATGGCCTGATACATTTAACACATCATCAACACGGCCGGTGATCCAGTAATAGCCATCTTCATCACGTCGCGCCCCATCACCAGTAAAATAGCGGCCGGGGAAGGCCGTGAAATAGGTCTCAATGAAGCGCTGGTGGTCGCCATAGACCGTGCGCATCTGGCCGGGCCATGAGTGTTGCAGACACAGATTGCCTTCAGTCGCACCTGCAAGCTCGTTGTTTTCGCCATCGACCAGCACTGGCTTGATCCCAAAAAAGGGCTGGGTCGCCGAGCCGGGTTTGGTGGCGGTTGCACCCGGTAATGGTGTAATCAGTATGCCGCCGGTCTCAGTCTGAAACCACGTATCAACAATCGGGCAGCGGCCGTCTCCAACGATGTCATGATACCACATCCATGCCTGTGGATTGATGGGCTCTCCAACCGTTCCAAGTAGTCGCAAGGAAGACCTGTCGCAGCTCTTGACGGGCCCGTCACCTTCACGCATTAGGGCGCGGATCGCAGTTGGCGCGGTGTAGAACATATTGACCTTATGCTTGTCGACAACTTGCCAGAAGCGTGAGCTATCTGGGTAAGTGGGAACTCCCTCGAACATCATGGTGATGGCACCATTGGCCAGCGGCCCGTAGACGATGTAGGTGTGGCCGGTGATCCATCCAACATCGGCTGAGCACCAGTAAATTTCTCCGTCATGGTAATCAAAAACATACTGATGCGTCATCGAGGCGTAAACCATATAGCCGCCGGTTGTGTGCAGAACCCCTTTCGGCTTACCTGTAGACCCAGAAGTATAGAGAATGAACATCGGATCTTCCGCATTCATCTCCTCGGCTGGACAGTCAGCAGAGGCAACTGCCATTGCCTCATGATACCAGACATCGCGTCCCTCAACCCAGTCAACAGTCCCACCGGTCCGCCTGATAATAATTGATTTTGTGCAGTCGGGGCAGTTCTGCAATGCCATATCGGTGTTCTGTTTTAGGGGAATGCTTTTACCACCACGAACCCCCTCATCAGCAGTGATGACCATTGTTGAGTCGCAATCTTTAATACGGCCGGCGAGCGCGTCTGGCGAAAAGCCACCAAACACAACCGAATGCACAGCGCCAATTCGAACACAAGCGAGCATGGCCACGGCGGCTTCGGGGATCATTGGCATATAGATAGTGATCCGGTCGCCTTTTTTGGCTCCGTTTGCCTTTAACACATTGGCAAATTTACAGACATCCTCATGCAATTCACGATAAGTAATATGGCGGTGCTGGTCAGGCTCATCACCTTCCCAGATGATGGCTGTCTGTTCGCCGCGGGTGGCAAGGTGGCGGTCAAGGCAATTGGCCGCCGCATTTAAGGTGCCATCAGCATACCATTTGATATGTAAATCCTTGGCATCATAGGATACGTCGCTAATCTGGCTATAGGGCTTGATCCAGTCAATACGCTTGCCATGCTCGGCCCAGAATTGATCGGGATTGGCAATCGATTCTTGGTAAAGGGCGGCATAGCCATCCGCGTCAATAAGTGCTGATTTTGCCAAATCTGCGCTTGGCTCAAAGATCATGTCCTGTTCCATGAAAAGACTCCTTCAACAATTCTTAACTGGCCTTACATATCGGCCTTATTTTATGGTTATGGCTTGCTTAATGCTGCTTGCCTGCGTGCTGTTACGCAATCTCGTTCAAAATTAGTATCGCAGCCGGTGAGAATCAGCAAGGCTTGCGACAATGACTGACGTTTAAAGTGTTGGGTCTTCGCCATGTTCAAGCTGGTCAATAAGTGATTCGCCTGCGGTTGAATCGGCAAGATCAAAAACTTTGCGGCTGATCGCCATGGCAAATCCGGCGCGCGCCATGGCACCAAGCTGGCGTTGCATGCGTTGCATGATGGCATCGCGGTTATCTCCATCATTTCGCCGGTGATCAAAAGGGCCAATCCGGCGGCGGCGGGCAAAGCGACAGGCGGCAAGAAGCTCGCCATCGGCGGCATGCTCATCGGCCACTTCCAGCGCGGCATCAATCACATCATCATCAAGCCTATGCTGGCGAAGCCGTTGACGGATGCCAAGCTGTGAGCGACCCTGCCGGCGGTGGCTTCGCGCCTGTGATTGGGCAAAGGCGTCATCATTGACATAGCCAAGGGTTTGGCAGCGCGTCACGGTTGCATCAATTGCGGCGGCAATTTCATCGGGATCATGCTGATCAAGTTTGCGCGTTGCAAACCGGCCAAGCACGTCGCGCAGCCGGTGCTGTGAACTAGAATAGCGGCCAAGATAATCAACCGCCTTATTCATCAGTCTTGTTTCGATAGGTGCTTTTGCCATGAATGTGAAATGATACTTTTCGGTTGCTGGGGCCGCCCCCAAAATCAGTCAGAATGGTAGTATGCCAGCGACAAGATTAGGTGGTTTTCGGATGAAAGGCAAAAGCTGTCCTTTGCCCCATTGCGCCAGATCAGATTGCGGCCTATTTTGACCGCATGACGGATCTCGAATCAAAGACAAATACACCACCACCTGTCAAAGTGGCGTCTGCAGCCCCCCTGTCATCATCGGCGCATGAATTGCGCCGTCCGGTTCATATCGGGCCGGTGAATTGGATTGGTCTTGGCGTGCTATATCAACGCGAAGTGCAGCGGTTTTTGAAAATCGCCACACAAACCTTGGCGGCGCCAGTCATCACCTCGATTTTGTTTTTGATGGTTTTTTCAGTGGCGATTGGTGAACGTGCCAGCTTTGCCGGTGACATTGATTTTGTGACATTTCTCGTGCCGGGTCTTGTGATGATGAATGTTCTTCAAAATGCTTTTGCCAATACATCATCCTCGCTTGTTGTCTCAAAAGTACAGGGCAATATTGTTGATTTACTGATGCCGCCTTTGGGGCCGGGTGAATTGCTGTTTGGGCTTGCCGCGGCGGGTATGACACGCGGCCTTTGTGTTGGCATCGTGACGGCTTTTGCGTTGGTTATTCTCGGTGGTGGCACGCTGCCACCGCATCCAATGATTGCAATTGGGTTTTTAATTCTAGGTGCATTTGCCTTGTCTTTTGCGGGCATCCTTGCCGGAATCTGGGCCAATAAATTTGACGAACTGGCGGCCATTACGAATTTTGTTATCCAGCCGCTGACCTTTTTATCGGGAACCTTTTATTCGGTTGACCGTCTTCCCGCGCCATTTGATATGATTGCTAGCTTGAATCCGGTCTTTTATGCCATCGACGGGTTTCGCTATGGCATGATCGGGGTTGCCGACCGGCCACTTATGACCGGCTTTTACTGTCTTGTTGCGGTGAATGTCGTTTTGGCCATTTTATGTTATAAGGCCTTGCGTTCGGGCTATCGCTTGAAAAGCTAGCATTGCATACTGACCATTACCAAAGACGATTAGGATAGGAATTACCATGCCAGCCGAAGACTTTGAAAACGGCATTTTGCCCGTACAGCATCTTGAACAGGCAATCCAAGACGGTGCCATCGCTGCTGATCAGCCGGTTGAGGAAGGCCAGCTTCAGCCCGCAAGTCTTGATCTGCGGCTTGGCTGCGAAGCATGGCGGGTGCAAGCCAGCTTTTTGCCAGGCCAGCATATGACCGTTGCTGACAAGTTGGCGAAATTTGGCATGCATAAAATTGACCTCAGTGATGGCGCGGTGCTGGAACGTGGTTGTGTCTATATTGTGAAATTGCAAGAGCGTCTTCGCCTTCCATCTGGCATTTCAGCCATGGCAAATCCAAAAAGCTCGACTGGCAGGCTTGATATATTTACCCGCCTTATTACCGATAGCGCGCGTGAATTTGAATTGGTTGCTGATGGCTATGAAGGCCCGCTTTATGCCGAAATTTCACCGCGCACCTTTTCGGTTCTGGTGCGGACTGGTTCGCGCTTGTCGCAATTGCGACTTCGGCGTGGCATCAGCGCCCCATCTGATCTATTGATGGAATCACTGCAGTCAACCGTTGGTTTGGTTCATGGTGCCGAGCAAACCGATATTTGTGACGGTGTTGCACTTAGTGTTAACCTCGAACCCGATGTCAAAAGTGGCATGATTGGCTGGCGGGCGCGCAAACATGCCGGTTTGATTGATATTGATTCGCCAGCAAGCCAACCGGTTGACGACTTTTGGGAACGCGTCACCCCATCCGACCTTACGGTTGGCGGGCTGGTTTTGAATCCTGATGAATTCTATATTTTGGCAAGCCGTGAGTTTGTGACCGTGCCAAAAGATCACGCTGCCGAGATGCGTGCCTATGACACAAGGGTTGGCGAATTTCGTGCGCATTATGCCGGATTTTTCGATCCCGGTTTTGGCATGGCCGAACTTGGCGCCGAAGGAACGCGTGCCGTTCTTGAGGTGCGGTCACATGATGTGCCATTCCTGATTGAACAGGGTCAAACGGTTTGCCGGCTGGTTTATGAACCAATGGTATCAGTGCCGGCTAAACTATATGGCGTCGGTGGATCAAACTATCAGTCACAAGGGCTGCGATTGGCCAAACATTTCATTCAGGACTAGCCAATTGGCGGTTTGGCTGTTATTGGCTGATATCTTGACAATGGTTCCGAAAATCGCGAGAGTTGCCGCCTGAATCGAGTGCCCATAAGCGCTTGCTGGAGCCACCAACGAAGATATTGCGTTGGTGGTTTGATTTTTGGATATGGATTTGGGAGTGTTTCCAGTTTGACATAGCTGGCATAACAAAGGACAAGCCGGGTGGTTTTGACATGAATCAAAAAGCCTTAGATTACGCAGCTGACTCCGCTGTGATGCAAACCTATGGACGCGCCGAAATTGGTTTTGTGCGCGGTGAAGGCTGCTGGCTTGAGTCTGACTCAGGCGAAAAATATCTCGATTGTGCAAGCGGAATTGCTGTTAACACGCTTGGTCATAGCCATCCGCATCTGGTCGCTGCGCTGACCGAGCAGGCTGGAAAATTATGGCATACGTCCAATCTATACCGGATTCCCGGTCAAGAGATTGTTGCCAAAATGTTGGCGTCGCTTTCGGGTCTTGATCAGGTGTTTTTCTGTAATTCCGGTGCTGAAGCCACTGAAGCTGCGGTTAAGATTGCCCGCCGTGCCGCCTATGAAAAAGGCGATCCTGAGCGGATGACCATTTTGTGCGCGACAGGCGCTTTTCATGGCCGGACATTAGGCATGCTTGCGGCGACAGACAGGCCGGTTTTCCGAACTGGCTTTGGCCCGATGCCAGCTGGATTTGACCATGTTTCTTTTGGCAATTTGAACGCGCTTCGTGCCGCGCTTGGGCCGCATGTGGCAGCGGTGATGGTTGAATCGGTGCAGGGCGAAGGCGGTGCCAAGCAGGTTCCCGATGGCTATCTTGCCGGTGTGCGTGAAGCGGCTGATGAATTTGGCGCGCTTGTCATTGCTGATGAGGTGCAGGCTGGTATTGGCCGGACTGGACGGCTGTTTTCCTATGAAGATACTGGAATTAAGCCTGATATTGTTGCGCTTGCCAAGGGGCTGGCTGGCGGCTTTCCGATTGGGGCTGTTATTGCCAGCAAGGTGGTTGGTACGGCGATGACACCTGGAACGCATGGGTCAACCTTTGGCGGCAATCCGCTGGCTATGGCGGCGGCGAAGGCGGTTCTTGAAATTCTTGGCGACGATGGGTTTTTGGCTGATGTTCGTGAACGTGCAGCCTATCTTGATACGGCGCTGCATCAACTAGAGGCACAATTTCCGGCAATGGTTGAGGCGCTTCGTGGGCGCGGATTTTTGCGTGGTATCCGGCTTCATGATTCGGTTGATTTGCCTGTCCTTGTCAAACGGCTTCGTGATGACCATCTGCTCACGGTACCAGCGGCTGAAAATACGCTTCGGCTGTTGCCACCATTGACCATTTGTCGTGATGAAATTGATCTGGCGATTGCCAAGCTTGCGTCGGCATTGACCGCAATGGCCCCGCGTGACGATCGATAGAACGCAATAATTTTTGCCAAATATGAATGAAGGACGGGATAACGCCGATGCGGCATTTTCTAGATTTGAAAGATTTTTCGACTGACAGTCTGCAAGCGATGCTTGATGACGGGCTGCGCATGAAGGCAGCGCAAAAATCAGGCGAAGGCCATGCGATGCCATTGGCTGGCAAAACCGTTGCGATGATTTTTGAAAAGCCGTCAACGCGAACCCGTGTGTCATTTGAGGTTGGGGTTGTCCAGCTTGGTGGCGCACCATTGATCTTATCGGCAAGTGATCTGCAGCTTGGTCGTGGTGAGTCTGTTGAAGATACGGCGCGGGTGCTATCGCGCTATGTCGATGTGATTATTATCCGCTGTTTTCAGCATGAAACGCTTCTCACCCTTGCCGAACACGCAACCGTGCCGGTAATCAATGCATTGACCCAGCGTTCGCATCCTTGCCAGCTTATGGCCGATCTGATGACGATGATCGAATATCATGGCCCGCTTGCCGGACAAAGCGTTGCATGGCTTGGTGATGGCAACAATGTTGCGGTAAGCTGGATCGAGGCGGCGGTTCGGTTTAGCTTTCAGTTGCGTATTGCTGTTCCGCAAAATTACGCGCCACCTGCCGATTTATTGGCATGGGCGCGGTCAAATGGCGGCGATATCATCCTCACCGACGATGTTGGTCTGGCCATTGACAACGTGCAGACGGTGGTAACCGATGTCTGGATTTCAATGGGCAATGAAGAGGGTAGTCGTCGTGCTGATTTTGCACCATTTCAGGTAAATGCCGAATTGATGAAGTCTGCTGCTGCTGATGCTATTTTTATGCATTGCCTGCCAGCATGGCGCGGCATGGAAGTGACGACCGATGTTATTGACGGGCCGCAATCAGCAGTCTTTGACGAAGCCGAAAACAGGCTCCATGCCCAAAAAGCCATTTTGGCATGGTGCGTTTTGGGTAATTAGACATAAAGCCTCAAGCGGCCTCAATGGCTGATGTGGGTTGCGGTTTTAGGATGAAATGATGTTGAATGATAATTTACCGTCCGATGCGCAGATTTTGCCTTTTTATCTGGCTGACGGTTCGGATGATGTGGCGTTAATTCGTGGCCGTATGGCATCGGTTGGCCGCCCTGCCAATAGCATTCTTGAACGTCATGACTACCCGCCGCTTGTAGCAACCCTTCAAGCCGAAGCTTTGGCATTGGCCGCTTGTCTGTCCAGTACCTTGAAATTTGACGGCGTGTTCACGCTTCAGGCCAAAGGTGATGGCTTGGTTCGCACCCTATTTGCCGATATTACCGAGGCTGGCCATCTTCGTGGTTATACCGCGATGGAGGATAATCCAACCGGTTTTCAAGCTGCGGCTTTGGCACATGATCCATCGGGTTCGGTTTGTCTTGGCCCATTAATGGGCAGTGGCTATATCGCCTTTACCGTTGATGATGGCACCAGCAATGGTCGCTATCAGGGCATTGTCGAACTGGATGAACGACATCTAAGCGATGCGGCGATGAGGTGGTATGAAAACTCAGAACAGCTCGATACGATTGTTGTTTGTGCTGCCGAAAATGGGACAGATGGCTGGCAGGCGGTGGCCTTGATGTTGCAGAGGATTGCGGTTGATGGTGGCAAGGGTGATGGTGCCAGCGCGCCAAAAACTAATGAAAAGGCTCGTGCTACCAGCGATGATGCGTGGCATACCGCAAAAACCTTGCTTGGCTCGATAACCCGTGGTGAATTGCTTGATCCGGTCTTGTCACCAGAAGATATTATTTTCCGCTTGTTTAACAGCATGGCGCCCCACAGCGCGCCTGCGCGTCTAGTGCTTGATCAATGTCGCTGCAATGTCGAAAAGATCGAAACAATGCTTCGACAGTTAGCGCCAGATGACATTGATGACATGTCTGACCATGATGGTAATCTGACCGTTACTTGTGAATTTTGCAAAACGAACCGTGCCTATCACAAGGATGCGATTCCACGTTCTTAATTTTGCATCAATCCTTGCAACACATTTATAGCGTCGTTTCGAAAATTGCGGCATAATTGCAAAATTGTACGTTGATCAACGCATTTAAA
>CAJYBL010000047.1 GCA_913064995.1 uncultured Alphaproteobacteria bacterium | reverse complement strand
GGGATTTCTGAGTGGTTTGATGAATTGCTCAGTGTTGATGTCTTGAGATGTTATAAGCCTACACCTGCAGTGTACCAACTCGTCACAAAGCGGTTCGAGTGCAAGCCGAGTGAAGTAACGTTCTTTTCATCGAATAATTGGGATGTCTCCGGCGCTGGCGCATTTGGCTTTCGAACCATTTGGGTTAATCGCACCGGCGCAGCGTGGGATAAACTTCCTGGTAAACCCGACCGCATTGTCAAATCCATTTCAGAAGCGCAGCTTAACAATCAATTGTAATTAGTAATATACTGGAGAACTTATTGATGAAAAGTCGATAGACAGTTAGATAATCGTGAGGCTGCCGCTTACCTCTATGTTGCCCAGTCTACTGTCAAAATATGATGCCAATACCGCCATTGCTGATATGCCAGAGTGCATGCGATTTTGGTCAGATCTGATAGGGCGGGGTTTTATGTGCCGTAAATCCGGTCACCAGCATCACCTAAGCCAGGCAAAATATAGCCCTTCTCGTTTAGTTGTCGGTCAAGTGCTGCGGTAAAGATTGGCAAATCAGGATGCGCTTTGCGCAATCGTTCGACTCCTTCTGGTGCTGCCAGAAGACACAAAAAGACGATATCTTTGACCCCATGGTCACGCAGAATATCAATTGCCGCGATCGTGCTTCCCGCTGTTGCCAACATTGGATCAGCAAGAATGACCTGACGCGCAGAAATATCGCTTGGCAGCTTGGTGTAATATTTTTCTGGCTGCAAGGTTTCATCATTTCTGGCCATGCCCAGATGCCCAACCGATGCCTCAGGAAGAATGTTCAGCAAGGCTTCAGTCAAGCCGTTACCGGCCCGTAAGATTGAAACCAAACACGGGTTTGGCGCTTTCAGTTGATAACAATCAGCAGCTTCAAGCGGCGTTTCAATACGCACAGCAACCATATCCAAATGCTGCGTGACCGCAAAGGTCATCAAATAGGCAACTTCACGCAAAGTCTGGCGGAACAGAGGCGTTTTCGTCTCCTTGTCGCGCAAAACAGACATCTTATGCGCAATCAGAGGATGTTCAATAACATGGAAACGGCTCATCTCTTCAACCTTTTGGATATGGATCCGAATCAAGTCTTATCCGGGTCGTATCAGCAGCACCAGAGCAATAAATGGGATTCGGCATGCCTCTGGAATCACTAGCTTTATTGTTTTGTTAAATCGAATGTTTGACCATTGCTTAAATTTTGCTCAATAGTTCAAAGTTATCAATAACACGGTATAGTCAAGAATGCGAACGCTATGGCTCTAGTGCAAAAATGTTTTCGCCCTGATGAAAATCTAGACGTATCTTTTTTCAGTGGTCCCGATACGGTCAGGCGAACTTTAGGAACAAAATAATGAACCAGCCGAATAACCATCTTGATTTGATCGATCTTGAAAAGCGCTATGGAGAGACCCTTGCCGTTCGCGGGATTAATTTGTCGCTGCCGGAAAACACATATTGTTGTCTTTTGGGGCCATCGGGATGCGGTAAGACCTCGTTGCTGCGCATGATTGCCGGACATGAGGATATCACCAACGGTACTGTTTTTCTGGACAACCGAAACATATCAAATGAACCACCAGCTGCGCGCAGCACATCAATGATGTTCCAAAGCTATGCGCTGTTTCCACATCTAAAGGTGATCGACAATGTCGCTTTTGCGCTGAAAATCATGGGGGTTGGCAAGACTGAACGTCATGCGCGAGCAATGGAGCTTTTGGAAAGTGTCCAACTTCATACGATGTCGCAACGATATCCAAGCCAATTATCAGGTGGTCAGCAGCAGCGCGTGGCGCTGGCAAGGGCATTGATCACCAAGCCAAAATTGTTGCTCCTTGATGAGCCATTGTCGGCACTTGATCCTTTCTTGCGCATTGAAATGCGGTCGGAACTAAAACTGTTGCAACGTCAACTTGGCATTACTTTTGTACATGTCACGCACAGCCAGGAAGAAGCAATGGCACTGGCTGACGTTATCTTAGTAATGAATGACGGCAGGGTTGAACAGCAAGGCTCACCGATCGAATTATTCACAAAGCCCCGCAATACGTTCGTAGCACGATTCATCGGCGGACATAATGTTATTGAGGGTGAGGGGCTGCCAGTATCAATCCGAGAGGATCGGATAAAGCTGACACCGGGTGGCAGTGACAAGGTTACCGGCGTTGAATTTTTAGGGTCAGTGGTGCGCTTGAAAGTTATTTCAGACCGTGGCCCACTTACCGTTGTTCAATCAGACATGGAATTTACCAAGTCCAAGCTTGATCTAGGAGATCAGGTAAAAGCCAGCTGGTTAAAAAAAGACCAGCTACAATTAGAAGCATAAGAAAGGAATAAAATTATGGCTAAACAAATTGACAGACGGTCACTTCTGAAAACGGCTGGCGCCACAGCCGCGCTTGCCGGATTTGGCCTAAGCGCACCGGCAGTGCATTCTGCCAATGAAAAAGTTGTCCGCTACCTTGGTACAGCAACAACAATGGGAAGTGAGATTGACAAGAAGCTTTTCGAAGACACTGGCATCAAGGTGAAATATATTCCTGTGACAACTGATGAAGTCACAAAGCGGGTTTTGACCCAGCCAAACAGCTTTGACATTGTTGATACTGAATATTTCAGCCTGCCAAAGCTGGTACCTTCAGGCAATATCCTTGGAATGGACTCAAAGCGGATAAAGGAATTCGACAATATCAGCACGACCCATACGCTGGGTGAAATTGGTGGTAAGAAAATTGGCGATCAGGGCACAGCTCCAAAAAAGGTTTTTTATCTCAAAGATGAAAAATCGAGTGAGTTCTCATCTGAGCCAACCCGCTGGGCAACGCTGATCCCGACTGTGTTCAATGCTGACACACTTGGCATCCGGCCTGATCTTATCAAACGCCCAATCAGTACCTGGGCCGAACTTCTGAATCCAGAATTCAAAGGCAAAGCATCAATCCTAAACATTCCGTCAATTGGCATTATGGATGCGGCGATGGTTGTTGAATCGATGGGCGAATATCAATATCCAGACAAAGGCAATATGACGCGTGATGAGATTGATCTGACAATTAAGATCCTGATCGAAGCGAAGAAGGCGGGCCAGTTCCGTGCCCTTTGGTCTGATTTCAACGAAAGTGTAAACCTGATGGCATCAGGCGAAGTTGTGATCCAGTCCATGTGGTCACCTGCGATCACCGCCGTGCGGACACAAGGTATCCCATGCGTCTATCAGCCATTGAAAGAAGGCTATCGTGCATGGGCAGTTGGCTTTGCATTATCTGCCGCGACCAAAGGCTATCAGGCTGATGTTTGCTATGAATTCATCAACTGGTATCTGTCAGGATTTGTTGGTGGCCATCTTAACCGTCAGGGCTATTACTCAGCAGTCCCATCAACAGCCAAGCAGTATATGGAAGGCTATGAGTGGGATTACTGGATGCTTGGTAAAGCGGCAGCAAAAGACATCAAAGCCCCTGATGGTAAAAAGCTGGCAAGTGCAGGCGAAGTGAGAGACGGTGGTTCATTCGTTGAGCGGATGGGCGGCGTTGCATGCTGGAATGCCACCATGGACGAAAATAGATATATGGTTCGCAAATGGAATGAATTCGTCGCGGCCTAAGGCATATTGATATAATCTGCGGCAGCCTTTAACGTTGCCGCAGATTTTTTTTGGGGGAAACATGTTTGATGTAAAAAGACACAGTGCGACACTTCTGTCGTTTCCCTTTGCCTTTGTTATTTTCGCTTTCTTCGTTGTCCCACTTTGCCTCGTCATTATGGTTAGTTTTTGGGATTATAACTCTTATTCGATTATTCCAGATTTCATTTTTACGAATTACCAAGATATTTTTTACGGCTGCGTTAAAAGCCTGCCGGATTTATGCACATCTTTTGCAACTTATATTTCAAGCTTAAAATTTGTTTTTATCACTTGGTTAATCACCCTGTTAACCGGATTTCTGGTCGCGCTGTTTTTGGTTTTTTGTGTGTCTACTCTTCAGATGCAGATCGTTTTATTCCTGCTATGCACAATCCCGTTCTGGACCTCGAATGTCATCCGGATGATTTCATGGATTCCATTACTGGGACGGAATGGTCTGGTGAATTCGACAATGCAGAATATTGGACTCACGGACTCACCCGCTGAATGGCTTCTCTATTCTGAATTTTCAGTGACTCTGGCATTTGTACATCTTTATACGCTGTTCATGGTTGTGCCAATTTTCAACTCGATGATGCGCATTGACCGCTCGCTCATCGAGGCTGCGCATGATGCTGGCGCAAGCAGTTTTCAGACATTGGCCAATATTATCATTCCACTTAGCCGCCCCGGGATCATCATCGGATCAATCTTTGTGATTACCATCGTGATGGGCGATTTCATCACCATTGGCGTCATGGGTGGACAGCAAATTCCATCTGTCGGCAAAATTATCAATGTGGAAATGACCTATCTACAATTTCCGGCGGCGGCCGCAAATGCCGTGATCCTAATCATCACAACATTGATGATTATTTTTGCCATGACAAAACTTGTTGATATTCGAAAAGAGCTATAGATGTTTGGTCGCGGTTTTAAATTATCTCTCGGCATCTTCTTTACCCTATTTATTTTGTTCCTATATGGGCCAACCTTATCGATCTTGGTATTGTCCTTTCAGGGGCCAAATGGCGGCCTGACATTTCCGATGCGTGGCTTTTCAACCTTCTGGTTTGAATCGCTCTTTGATGGCGTAGGGGTGATTGATATTTGGGGTGCATTTGGCCGGTCAATTCGTCTTGGGCTTGTTGTGATGGTTCTAACGGTGGTTCTTAGCCTGATGGCAGGAATGGCCTTTCGTAAACGCTTTCCGCTTTCAAGCTTTTTATTCTATGCCACGATTTCATCGCTGATCGTGCCATCGATCGTAATCAGCCTTGGGGTGGCACTTGAATTTCGTATCATTGATGATGCTGTCAAAGCAATTGGCGGCGATATGAATATCCAGTGGGTCATTGATGATTTTCGTACCACAATGGGGCTGTTCAGTTCAGGGCTTGGCGCCCAGCTAACTTGGACATTGCCATTTGGGTTATTGATTATGTTTGCTGTTTTCAACCGGTTTGATCCCTCTTATGAAGAAGCGGCGCGGGATCTTGGTGCTGGGCCATGGCAAACCTTCCGCGAGGCGGTACTACCGATTATTGCACCATCTTTAATTGGTGTTGCGCTATTTGGTTTCACGCTTAGCTATGATGAATTGGCGCGCTCATCACAGGCAATTGGTGGACTAAACACGCTACCGCTTGAATTGCGCGGCCTGACCACGACGGTGACTGATCCAACAATTTACGCGCTCGGCACATTAACCACGGCCGTCAGTTTCTTGGCGATTAGCATATTTCTGATTTTATTCACCCTGCTGCGGCGGCGAACCGCCAAGGCGCCGCGGCCAGAAAGTGCCGGACCGTGACCCGTGTTGCTTTCATTAATCCGAACTCGACGATTGCGATGACCACAAGCTGCGCGCGATCATTTGTCGCCCAGCTTCCCAAAGATTATCATGTTGAAGCGATTACTAACCATCAGGCACCGACTGCGATTCAAGGCCCTGAAGATGGCGATGCCGCCGTTCCGGGAGTGCTTAATATCATTTCCAATGGCAATTTTGATGCCTATGTGATTGCCTGTTTTGATGATACCGGATTGGCTGAAGCGCGTACAATAACTCAAAAGCCTGTTATTGGAATCGGTCAGGCATCGTTTCATTTGGCAGCATTATCATCGGGGCGGTTTTCAGTGCTGACCACGTTGGCGGTATCAATTCCGGTGATCGCTGAAAATATCGAGGCGCAAGGATTCAGCTCAATTTGCGATGGTGTTTATGCGAGCGGCGTTCCAGTTCTTGACCTTGAGACTGCGCCTGACGAATCACGCGGAATCATCTCGTCACATTTGCAAAAAATGGCTGTCGAAAATCCCAGCAATGCGGTGGTTCTTGGCTGTGCTGGCATGACTAATATCTGGAACAAGTTACAGCCGGATCACCAAATTACCTTGATTGATCCAGTGGCAGCCGCGGCAAAATTAATCCCCGTGATTGTCTAACCCTTCCCTTTCAACCGCGCTCAGGCAAGGCTGCAGGCTAGTGAGTAAAGGGTTTGCGTTGCAGAATTGCTGGAATAATGCGCCCTTCCACCAGCACGCTATAATCACCCTTTTCCAGCGCCTCACCGCCAGATGTTCCGACTGGTGGCTCGATCAAACAAAGCCCCACAGCGCTGCCATCCGCGGCCGAGAATGCCCCGCTTGTAATAAAGCCGACAATCGCCCCACCACGCAAAACAGGCTCATTGTGATGCAGCATCGCATCGGGCTGTTGTAATTTGATTGAGCATAGGAAAGGGCCTTTTGCTTCGGCTTTGCGGGCGAGATAGGCGGCCCTGCCGGTGAAAGCGATACCTTTGTCAATGCGGCACGCAAAATCCAAACCGATTTGATGAGGCGATTCAGTATAGGCCATGTCAGACCCCCAATGAACAAAGCCTTTTTCAATGCGTAAAGCATTCAACGCCTCGCCACCAGCAAGCCGCAAATTATAAGCCTGTCCTGCTTGGTAAAGCTGTTCGAATACATATTCAGCAAAGTCAGGGGTTATAAAGATTTCCCAGCCCATCTCGCCAGTGAAGGAAAGGCGCTGGGCAAAGGCAGGTGCGTGACCAATATAGAATTGTTGCAAGCTATATGGCGGAAAATCCTTGTCGGATAGAGAGATATCGACAAGTGTTTCCAGCACCGCACGCGACAATGGCCCAGAAAGCGCCAAAACAGCATAGACGCTAGTCACATCACGGATAATGACATCTTCATTGGCCAAAATCGCATGTTGCAAATGATCTCGGTTGCGTCGGGTATGTGAAATTGCGCTCATGACCATAAAGCGTGTTTTGTCATGCCGCGCAATCGTGACATCACCCTCGATACCGCCGCGGTCATTCAGCATAAGGCTGTAGATAACGCGACCATCGGCGATCGAAACATCATTGGTGGAAACACGTTGCAGAAAAGTCTCAGCATCTTTTCCTTCAACCATATGTTTGCCAAGCATTGAGTAATCAATCATCACGACGCCTTCACGCGCCGATTTCTGTTCGGTCTGCGCATGGTCAAACCAGCTTGGTCGGCCAAAGGCATAATCGTGAACCGGTGCAACCCCTTCTGGGGCAAACCAGCTTGGACGCTCCCATCCTTGCATTTCGGTATAGACCGCCCCTTTGGCCTTGAGTGCATGATAAAACGGTGTTCGTCGCAGGCCGCGTGCGGTTTCACGCTGGCGTCCTGGCCAATGCATTGCATAGGTGAGGACAAGGGTTTCTGGGCAGCGTTCCTGAAGGTAACGATCCTGCGCTTGAAATGCCTCGATACGTGCCGGATCCATTTCCGATAGATCCATTGTCGGATGGCCCGCCATAATCCAGTTGGCAACAGCCTTTCCAGCGCCCGAACCCGACTGGATTCCAGTCGAATTAACCCCGGCGAGAACAAAGTAGTTTTTTACATCAGGCGCCTCACCCAAAGTAAACCGCCCGTCATGTGAATAGCTCTCAGGGCCATTGAAAAAAGTACGGATACCAATTTCAGTAAGGCATGGCACCCGTGCCATTGCCAGTTCCAGCACCTCCATCACGTCATCTTCGATGAAGGGCAGACTGTCAAATTCGAAACTCTCTGGAATGCCGTCTTTTGACCATGCCTTTGCATGGAAATGGGCAAAGCCAAATAACAGCTTGCCAGCATCTTCTTTCCAATAGGTACCGTCGCAATATGACCGAAGAACCGGCAGATCCGATGGCAGACCGGCAATTGGTTCGGTAACAAGGTAATAATGTTCGCAAGCATGAAGCGGAACACCAACACCATTCTTTCGACCAAGATCGCGCGCCCACATTCCGGCGCAGTTAACAACAAACTCAGTGGAGATAATGCCAGCATCAGTTTTAACACCGGTTACTTTTCCACCTGAGGTCAATACGGTCTCAACCTTAACATTCTCAAAAATCTTCGCGCCATTCATCCGCGCCCCACGCGCTAAGGCTTGCGTCAAATCTGTCGGATTTGCCGATCCGTCACTTGGCATATAGATACCGCCAAGCACGCCCTCAGCATTCATTAATGGCCATCGTTCGGCAATTGCATCTGTTTCAATAAAGGATGCCTCGACACCAAATAGCTTAGCAAAATCGGCTTTACGCTTCAATTCCGAAAGGCGACTCTGATTCACCGCTATCGAGATTGAGCCATTTTGCCGAAAGCCCGGACTAAGCCCCGTTTCGGCTTCAATTTCCTGTAAAAGCTCAACCCCATAACTGGCAAAAGCTGTCGTGGCATGACTGCCTTGAAGTTGACCTACCAAACCGGCAGCATGCCATGTGGTTCCGCTTGTAAGCTTTTTCCGTTCAACAAGCACCACATCCTTCCAGCCATTCTTGGCAAGGTGATAGGCAACCGAACAGCCATGGATTCCGCCGCCGATGATAACCACTTGCGCATGTTTTGGAAAAGATGCTGACATGAAAGAAACCCTTAAAGTATTGTGTTATAATTAAAATATAGCGCTGCCAGATATGCCGTTCTTTATCCCAATGTGAAAAGCCGTCCAAAGCCGTCGGGCTGGTGATTTATGCCAGATAGCCGCATCATATGCCAAGCAAGTGCCTGATTGGATGACACCACTGGCTTGCCAAGCACAGACTCTGCATGGCTAAGAATATCCAGAGTGCGCAAACTGGTGCAAGATACAAACACGCCATCACACAAATCAGAGTTACCAGCTTTAAGGATCGCATCAAGAACACTCTGCTGGCTGATCCGGGCAACGGTAAAATCATCAGATTGATTGAAAGAGGCAACAATTGTTGCGTCAAAACCGGCCTTTTTCAAATTGTCACGCATCGCCAAAGTGACCTCAGGCGGATAGGGAGTAACCAGCGCAAGCTGGCGCACAGCCAATGCAGCGAGCCCCGCCTTACAGGCTGATAGCGGGTTGGAAATTTTTGCCTGCGGATGCAATTCTTGAATGATGCCAGCTACCTTATCCTCGCCAATCATGGTTGCGCCAGAGGTGCAGGCATAACCAATTGTGTCAAAGCTGAATGATGGCGGCAGCAGCTTTGCCGTTGCAGGTAAATCGGCTTTCATCTGACCAAGAGTGTCTCGCGATACCTTCATCGCGTTAGGAATTCGCGCATGATAAATCGCAATGTCTTTGGCAGTGAATAATCTGGCAAATTCATGCTCGATTGTCTGATCAGTTTGCAGCACAATAATGCCAAGCCGCGCCGCAGCACCAAGCCCGTCATCAGTCTCAAAAGCCAGCTTGTCGATCATGGTGGTTTGATTTTGCGGCTTCATCAGACACCCCATTGCTACATTAAATATCGGCACCTTCTTGTTGGGCACAAAAGGATGTGCCTA
>CAJYBL010000046.1 GCA_913064995.1 uncultured Alphaproteobacteria bacterium | reverse complement strand
AATCAAAAAAGAGATTGAAGTACAGAGAAAAAGGGTCGAAATAGCCCAAAGTGGATTGAAGCCCAAAGTAAATTTAGTCGGGGGTGTTTTCCAAGATCAAGTTCCTCTTGCTAGTAATGAAGATAGTATTTTGAGAAATAATATTCTTGTCGGGGTGGAGCTCAATTGGGCACTTTGGGATAGCTCGAAGAGTAAAGCAGAAAAGCTTAGAGCTTTCGCAAACAAACGTAGACTCGAGATTAACTTAGAAAGAGAAACAAGGTCCTATCGCCTAGAGTTGGATGGGATGAGAATGCAACTGGAATCATTGGCGAAAAGAGTGAGAATGACTCGGGAACTTGTTCAGGTTGCTCAAGACCGATTTAAAATTAGTGAGGTTGAACTTGAATCGGATCGTATTACCTTAAGCCAGTTGATGGAGGCTCGGATCTCACTTGATCATGCCAAAGTCAAGCGTCTTGAATCTATATGCGATTATATCAAGATCAGGAACCGTTATGAAGAAATGATCTTGATGAAATACGAATAATTTAAAATGAAAATTTCTAAGAAATTCATATTGGGTATTTGCCTACTTGTAGTACTAATCATGTTGTACCTTGTTTTTAACGGATTTAATCATGAAGCAACGGTGGTGAAGGCACGGGAAGGGAGTATTAGAGATTCTGTAACCGGAAATGTCCGCATCTTGGCCGAAAAGGCCGTCCTGGCACTTGATGGCGTATTGTCGGCAACAGCAATGCTGACCGCACATCAGGCAGGCCCAACCATGCAGCCAAAAGGTGATGACCGTGGCACGCCAATTGGCGCCGGCCAGCAAATGCAGGCCGAACCACATCAGCCAGCCAAATATGTCATTGCCGTTGCCTCTGGCAAGGGCGGGGTTGGCAAATCGACAACCTCAATCAATCTGGCCTTGGCGCTGGCAGCATCAGGGAAAAAAGTTGGCATTCTTGACGCTGATATTTATGGCCCGTCATTGCCGCGGCTTATTGGTTTGAACCGCAAACCGCAAAGCGATGGTAAAAAAATTGTACCAATCGAGGCATGGGGTCTGCAAACCATGTCGATTGGCTATCTTGTTGCCGAGGATGCGCCAACCATCTGGCGCGGGCCAATGGTGATGAGCGCCATCGAACAAATGCTTCGTGATGTCGCATGGGACGCGCTGGATATTCTGGTCATTGATATGCCGCCCGGTACAGGGGATGCGCAATTGACCCTGTCCCAGCGGGCCAAGCTGGCCGGTGCCGTGATCGTCTCGACACCGCAGGATCTGGCTTTGATTGATGCGCGCAAGGGATTGAACATGTTCCGTAAAGTGAATGTGCCGCTTCTCGGGATTATCGAGAATATGAGCCATTTCCTATGCACCGAATGCGGCGCAAGGCATGAAATTTTTGGCAATGGCGGCGCCCGCGCCGAAGCGGCCAAATTGGGCGTGCCATTCCTTGGTGAAGTGCCATTAGAAATAGTGATCCGCACAACCTCAGACGAAGGAACCCCGATTGTGGCAAGCCAGCCAGACAGCCCGCATGCCGCCCATTACGGGGCGATTGCCGAGGCGGTTTTGCAAACGCTTGAGCGAAACACACCAAAGGCCAGCCCAAAAATCATCGTCGAATAGCCGCCCAAAAATGGCAAGATGCCTAACCCACCGGGTTTTCGCTGGTACGCCTGATCGCGCGTTCATAGCGATATGCAGGCACATCGCCACCGGCATTAATTTCAGCCTCAATTTCGATGTCCCATTGATCGGCAGGTAAATTAGGGAAAAAAGCAGCATCTTTGCCGCCATCAGCAGCGATATTGATGACAGTTCGTTCAACGCGGTGGCAATAATCCAGCCCTTGGGCATAGATTTCACCACCACCAAAAAGAATGATCTCTGGCCGCGCCTCAGCGGTAGCTTCAATCCACTCACGCGCAGCCGCGATGGCTGCGGTCATTGTCGAAACTCTAATGGCACCATCAGCCGCCCAATCAGCGTCACGCGTCATCACGATACTAGCGCGGCCCGGCAATGGGCGGCCAATCGAATCCCACGTTTTGCGCCCCATAATCAAGGGGCACCTCATGGTGAGCGTTTTGACACGTTTCAAATCATCAGGGATATGCCAGATCAGCCCGTTACCATCGCCAATCACGCGGTTTTTGGCCATTGCCACAACGGCAGTCATATGGATCATCACCATGACCGCTAAACCGCAATTGGCGCGGCGATATGCGGCGCAGCAACATAATCAACAATTTCAAAATCTTCAAATTTGAACCCGTCAATTTGATTGGGAATATTATGAATCACCAGTTTTGGCAGAGCCGTTGGCTGGCGACCAAGCTGGGCGCGGGCTTGTTCAAAATGATTGGCATACAGATGCGCATCGCCAAGCGTATGTACAAATTCACCTGCCTTCAGCCCACAAATGGCAGCGATCATATGCGTTAAAAGCGCATAGGAAGCGATATTGAATGGCACGCCCAAGAAACAATCGGCGCTTCGCTGATAAAGTTGGCAGGACAAACGCCCATTCGCAACCTGAAATTGAAACAAGCAATGGCATGGCGGCAAGGCCATATTCGGCACATCGGCCGGATTCCAAGCGGTTAACATCAAGCGCCGCGAATCCGGATTGGTTTTAATCATCTCAATCAAATCGGCAAGCTGGTCAATTTCTGTGCCATCAGGCGTTTGCCAATGGCGCCATTGTTTGCCATAGACTGGGCCCAAATCACCATTTTCATCAGACCAGTCATTCCAGATCGACACGCCATTTTCCTGCAAATAGCGGATATTGGTGTCGCCACTGATAAACCACAGCAATTCATGGATAATAGATTTGATATGCAACTTTTTCGTGGTCAATAACGGAAATCCATCAGCAAGGTCAAACCGCATTTGATGGCCAAAAACCGCTCTCGTGCCGGTGCCGGTGCGGTCGCCACGATCAACACCATCATCCAAAACTCGTTGCAATAAATCCAGATATTGCCGCATTCGCAGGCCTCACTTACTCACTTAATTGACACTTTATCACCGCGCTACACGCAAATGTCGCGGTAACCGCATATAACGCCGCGAAGGCAACTATTTGTTGTTTGGTTAAAATGGCATGGCCATGCATCACGGTGCAAGCGGATAATCGGATAATTTGCCTGCCGTGAATTTGGCCGGTCTTTTGCTAAAAAGGAGCGAATCATGTGGTCTTTACCCCGCAAAGACAATTCAGTGCAAAACTATCCTTTAAAACCGGCGTCATTGCTTCTATATTAAAAATGCTGGTTCGCCAGCTATGGCGATAAACGTGCTGTAGAATAAGCAGAGCGGACCCGGGGGCAGTACCCGGCGCCTCCACCATTTTAGTTCGAAATGACGGCCATCACGGCCAGCAGCAGAATTTGGGCTAAAAGATTGGGGGCGAAATAGGATCGACGCATGTGGTAAAGGCAGTATTTTTGCTCGGTATGGTACCCGCCGTTATCGGGCCATGTAGTAGTTGCAAATGACAACACTGCTCCGGTAGCAATCGCAGCCTAAAGGCAGCGGGAGTAACCGATCTTAAGTCCAGATCGATTGAGCTCGGTCTGGCGGGGTTTGGGGCGCACCTGGCAACAGAAGCGTTCCGCTTTACCTTGGCGCATCAATGATAAAGGTGCATCTTCATCTGTCAATTTTCTATCACCCTGCCCGCTGCCAAAGAAAGACCAAAACCTCATGACCGATAACGACATGCTGCAAACCGGCTTGAATTATGAACTTCTGGTAGAAGACGCCCTTCGGTCGGTAGTTCGCTCGTCGCTTAGCATTGTTCAAAAGGTCGGGCTGCCTGGTGAAACACATTTCTATATTGGCTTTTCAACAATCCACAAAGGCGTTGAGATCGGTGATGATCTTCGCGCCAAACATCCAGAAAATATGACAATCGTTCTACAGCATCAATTTGCCGATCTGATTGTTGGTGACGATGAATTTTCGGTCACTTTGTTCTTTGGCGGCAAGCCAAGCCCGATGATTATTCCCTTTGAGGCCGTGACCAGCTTTAACGACCCGTCGGTTGGCTTTGGGTTGCAATTTGGCATTGCCGATGAAGATGACAGCGATGATGATGATCACGATGGCACCTCTCCATCAGATGATCAACCAACGCAAAGCAATGATGATGCATCTGGCAATAGCGCCGATGTTGTGTCGCTTGACACCTTTCGAAAAAGACCAACAAAATAAAAATCCAACGGTCAGCTGGCAGGCCTTTATGTGCATGCCAGCCAAACACCTGTTCTTTTGCCATTTGATATTTACAGGATTTAGCCATGGCCAATTTTGCCTATAGCCCGATGTTTCCAACAACCGCCGACACAACCGAATATGAGCTTGTGTCCAGCGATCATGTCCGGCTTGTCGAAATGGAGGGCGAAACCTTCCTTCGGGTTGATCCAGAAGGCCTGACCCTTCTTGCCGAACGTGCCTTTACCGATATTTCGCATCTGCTGCGAAGCAGCCATCTGCGCCAGCTTGCCGATATTCTAAAAGACCCCGAAGCCACCAAAAATGACCGGTTTGTGGCATTAGAAATGCTGAAAAACGCCGTTATTTCTGCCGAAGGCCTGTTGCCAATGTGCCAAGATACCGGCACGGCGCTGGTTACTGGTTATCGTGGTGATCATGTTTTGGTCAATGGTGATGATGGCGAGGCGCTATCGCGCGGCATTTACAACACTTATCAAAATTGCAATTTGCGCTTTTCACAGCTTGCAGCGCATAGCATGTTTGAAGAAAGCAATACTGCCACCAACCTTCCTGCGCAGATCGAAATCAACGCCGGTAAAGGCCTTGAATATAAATTCGCCTTTATTCAAAAAGGTGGTGGATCAGCAAATAAAGCCTTTTTGCATCAGAAAACCAAAGCGGTTCTCAATCCTGAGTCGCTTCGTGAGTTTGTCCGCACCGCCATTCTAGAGCTTGGCACCTCCGCCTGCCCACCTTATCACCTTGCCATTGTGATTGGCGGCACATCAGCCGAACTGACGATGAAGACAGTCAAAATGGCATCAATCAAAGCGCTTGATAATCTGCCAACCGAGGGCAACGCGCTTGGTCATGCATGGCGCGATCTCGATTGGGAAGCGGAGATCCTGCAAATCACCCGCGATCTTGGCATTGGCGCGCAATTTGGCGGTAAATATTATTGCCACGATGTGCGCGTTATTCGTTTGCCGCGTCATGGTGCCTCTTGCCCGATTGGCATTGGCGTGTCCTGCTCGGCCGACCGGCAGGCCTTCGCCAAAATCACACCTGATGGGCTGTTTATCGAAACCTTAGAGCGCGAGCCGGCAAAATTTCTACCCGATCTATCCGATCAGCCCGAAGATGATGTTGTTGCCATTGATCTGACTAAACCGATGAACGAAATTCTGGCAAGCCTTAGCGCCCATCCGGTTGAAACGCGGCTTGCGCTCACCGGCCCCTTGATTGTGGCGCGCGATATTGCCCATGCCAAATTGCTGGAACGGCTGGATCAAGACGGCAAATTGCCCGATTATTTCAAAAATCATCCGGTTTATTATGCAGGGCCAGCAAAGACACCCGAAGGCATGGCATCGGGTTCATTCGGCCCAACCACGGCTGGCCGCATGGATTCTTATGTTCCAACCTTTCAGGCCAAAGGCGGGTCAATGGTAATGCTCGCCAAGGGCAACCGGTCGCGCGTTGTTCGTGATTCTTGCAAAGAACATGGCGGTTTTTACCTTGGTTCAATTGGTGGAGTCGCTGCCAAGCTGGCGCTTGAATCGATCAAAAAAATCGAAGTTCTTGAATATCCAGAGCTTGGCATGGAAGCCGTTTGGAAAATCGAAGTTGAAAATTTTCCAGCCTTCATCGTGATGGATGATAAGGGCAATGATTTCTTTGATCTCGGCTAGCCACATCACATAACAACGCATTATTAAACCAGCCCCTATCATTTAGGCCTTTATCATTTGAAACTGCCCCGTTCAGAAATGTATCATTCAGGCCTACGGCACGCAGGAGATGCAAAGGGTGGCTTTGGTTCCAACACAGACATGACGCCAATCTTGTGGCAGCCGCTCTATCCGGCCATCTATCAGAGCGCAACTTGTGTTGCCGATCCCAATTTAATCGCGCGGCGAATGATTACTTACGCCGTAGCTAGTTTTCATCATAATTCAATTTTCCTTCTTTTTGGGTGCCTTCGGCCGTTATTTCCAAGCTCAGAAAGCCTTGCCGCGCGCTGTAATCGGCCAAAGGGCTTCGACCTTGCCATTACGGACACCGACATACCAATCATGAACATTACAGGTGGGATCACAATGACCTGGCACCAGCTTTAATTTGTCGCCAACTTTTAACACGCCATCAGGATCGGCAATCACCCCATGTTCATCTGTGCATTTAATATATTCGACGTCGGTTCGGCCAAAAATAACCGGTAGGCCACTATCGACCGATTGGGCTTTTAGACCAGCGTCACAGATTGCTCTATCGGCTTTGGCATGGCTCATCACCGAGGTTAGAAGGAAAAGCGCATTTTGCCATTCGCCCTGATCAATCCGTTTGCCGTCACGATCCCGGATACGGCCGTAATCAGCATCCATAAAAGCATAAGAACCGCATTGTAATTCGTTATATACGCCAGACTCACCCTCAAAATAATAAGATCCGGTGCCGCCACCACCAACAATATCACATTCCAGCCCAACAGATTTCAGCGCCTCAATAGCATCAGCCACCATCGCAATCGCAATCGCAATCTTGGCTTTGCGTTCCTGATAATCATCAAGATGCTGCATTGCGCCCTGGTAAGCTTGAAGTCCGGCAAATTTCAGCCCTTCAGCCGCATCAACCGCCATGGCAATCGCCACAACATCTTCGGCCGACTGAACGCCACAACGTCCTGCTCCACAATCAATTTCAACGAGACATTCAATTTCGGTTCTATACTTTACCGCGGCCGCTGACAAATCGGCGATATTAGCAAGATCGTCAATACAGCAAATTGCCCGCGCGCCGAGCTTTGGCAGACGTGCCAACCGGTCAATTTTGGCAGGATCACGCACCTGATTAGAGACTAGAACATCCGTGATACCGCCGCGAACAAACGCCTCAGCTTCGCTGACCTTCTGGCAGCAAACACCGCAACTGCCGCCAAGCTTTTCTTGAAGCAGCGCCACATCAACAGATTTATGCATCTTGCCATGAACACGGTGACGCATGTTTTTATCTTTGGCAAATTGGCCCATCTTGATGATATTGCGCTCTAGCGCATCAAGATCAAGAACAAGACAGGGTGTCTGAATGTCGGCCTCATCCATACCAACCATGGCGGGAATATTATAGCCGACCTCTAATTCTTCGGGTTTCACCTGCATATTCACTGTTTGTCTCCTGTAGCTGTGATCCAGGGTAATTTATCAAAATCAACATTTCCACCAGCAATAATCGCCCCAATATTTTTGCCGCGAAATAGATCGGGATTTTTCAGAATAGCCGCCGATGGCACGGCGCAAATTGGCGGCGTCGATCCAAAACAACAAGATTATATGCATGACTAGCGCGGATTGGGCCCACCAGTCGCCCAATCAATGAACTGAACCGTATGGCGCACCGGTAAATCCTTCCGGTTTAACTGCGTGATACAGCCAATATTGCCAGCAGCGACAAATTGCGCGCCAGTATTGTCAAGGCTATCCAATTTACGGGCTTTTAATTCATCAGCCATTTCAGGTTGAAGGATGTTATAGACTCCTGCCGAGCCACAGCAAAGGTGACCATTCAGCGGTTGCACCACATCAAATCCGGCCTGACGCAGCAAACGCAACGGCAAATCATGGATCTTTTGCCCATGTTGAAGCGAGCAAGCCGAGTGATAGGCAACCTTGCCGCGTCCCTCGGCAGGCGCTGACTGCAAAATCGACTCGACATCAAGATTATCAAGCAATTCAGAAATATCGACACATTTATCCGAAACCGCCTTGGCGATACCGGCAAGCTCGGCATCATCTTTCATCATATGGCCATAATCCTTGACCATTGTTCCACAGCCAGACGCATTAACAACAATTGCATCAAGACCACCTGATTTCATTTCATCATACCATGCCAGAACCGCCGCCCGAACCGTGTGATGCGCCCGATCGGTCTCGCCAATATGATGCGCCAAAGCACCGCAACAATGCACCTCGGACCGCACAACAACCTCGACACCAAGACGATTGAGAACGCGGATCGTGCTCGCATTAATCTCGGGATCAAGCGCGCGCTGTGCACAACCTGCCAGCAAAGCAACACGCTTGACCGGTTTTTTATCTGGCGAAAACACCGCATCATGGCCACCAACCCGATCAAATGGCTTTAACTCGGCCGGAATCTTGGTCAAGGCTGCGCGCAACGCCGTGGGCATCGCCCCGCTAAACAGCCGCCCGATCCGCGCCAGCGCAATCATCATCCTAAACCGGCCAGCATAAGGAATGATCATGCCAAGCAAGCGGCGCATCATCTTGTCGGCAAATCGACGCGGCACCAACTTGTCCAGCTTGGCGCGACCAATATCGAGAAGATGCGGGTAATCAACACCGGATGGACAAGTTGTTGTGCAAGACAGACAGCCAAGGCACCGGTCAATATGATAGCTGGTGTTGGCTGATACGGTTTCCGGGCTTTCCAGCACTTCACGCAACATCCAGATGCGGCCACGCGGGCTGTCACGCTCATCACCCGTGATCACAAAAGTCGGACAGGTGGCCGTGCAGAAACCACAATGAACACAATTGCGAAGAATGGCATCAGCTTCGGCGATTTGCGGATCAGCAAGCTGGTCAGCAGTAAAATGAGTTTGCATAAACCTTGCCCCCTAGATGCCGTTATGCATGCGGCCAAAATTAAGAACCGACCGCGGGTCAAAGGCCGCCTTCACCCGCTTGTGAAGAGCATAATGCGCTGATGACAGGGGCTGCAAAGGCGCAATGACGTCTTTGCTATTGCCGCTGTCGCGGATCAATTGCGCATGTCCATTGCCATTTGCCGCCAATGCCGATCGCATTGCCGTGCCAAACTCTGTACCAGACGGCCCCGCAAGCCACAACAATCCGCCAGCCCAATCAGCAAAAAACTGAAAATCAAACTGGTCGAAAAGTGTGGCAATGATCGCGGGTGCCGAAGCCGGTGCGCAGGATAATTTCCAGATATCGCCATTGGCATCTGCCAACAAATCAACATCGCGAATTTGCCGCCATAACGCGGTGCTGGCATCGATATCAATCTTTACACCCTCTTTATGCGCTGCCAGCAAATGCGCGGCGCGATCAGCAACTGAAACGTCAATTCCCTCAAGCCGAATGATTGCCAGCATCGCACCGGCAACATCAACACCCGCTTTTGCCGCAATGGCTTGTGGCAGAATGGCGGCGGCATTGGGTTCATGCGGACTGGCAAAAATACCAGCAATTTGGGCAACAGCCACACTAAAATTATCACAAGGAAATAGCAGACTGATATTGGTTTCCGGCTTTGGCAGCAGACTGAACTCC